>JAYTVY010000330.1:0-2353 GCA_043743755.1 Bryobacterales bacterium
CCAGGCTCTCATTCACCCTGCAGCAAGCTACTCCTCTCCAGTAAATGCGACGGCTCCTGACCGCGATGCTGCTCGCTTCCGGAATCGTCTCCGCTGCCGGCCGCCTGATCGAAGGCGACCCCAATAGCGCCGTGCGCGTGATCATTTACGAAGACCTGCAGTGTCCCGATTGCGCCGACTTCCGCAAAATGCTGGACACCCAGCTGCTTCCGCAGTACGCCTCGAAAGTAGCTTTCGAGCATCGCGACTTCCCACTCGCCAAACATGCCTGGGCGCGCCGCGCCGCCGTGGCGGCTCGCTATTTCGAAGAAGCCAAACCCGGCCTGGGCCTCGCATGGCGCAAGTACGCCATGGCCAACCTCCGCCAGATCACCGCCGATACGTTTTCCGAGCGCCTCGCCGCCTTCGCGAAAGAGAACGCCGCGGATCCCGCCCAGGCCGCCGCCGCTCTTGACGACCCGCGGCTCGCCGCCCTGGTGGAAAAGGATTTTCAGGAGGGCGTGGCCCGCGGCATCGCTAAAACCCCGACCGTACTGGTCAACGGCCAGCCCTTCATCGAAACTTTCACCTTCGAAGAAATTGCCCGAGCCATCGACTCCGAACTCGCCCGTTGAGCGCCCCACGGCCTTGGTCACCGGCGCTAGCCGGGGCATCGGCCGGGCCATCGGGCTGGAGCTCGCGAGCACTCACCGCGTCTTCGGAACCTTTCGCTCGGCGTCGCCCCCCGCAGCGCCCTTCGAGTTGATCCGCAGCGATATCTCCTCCGCCACCGATCGCGACTCCCTGGTGGCGCACTTGCGTACGGTCACGCCACGCTTGGACCTGCTGGTAAACAACGCCGGCATCGGCCCGCGCCAGCGCCGCGACGTTATGGAATCCACCGAGGAGAGCTTCGACGAGTTAATTGACACCAATCTCAAGGGCGCGCATTTCCTGACCCAATCCATCGCGCGTTGGATGCTCGCCGAGGGGGCCGCCGCGCGCATCGTGTTCGTCACTTCGATATCCGCATACACCGCATCGCCCAGCCGCGCCGAATATTGCGTCTCCAAAGCCGGACTCAGCATGTCCGCAGCGATCTATGCCACGCGCCTCGCGCCGCACAATATCCGCGTATTTGAAATCCGCCCCGGCATCATCCGCACCGATATGATCGCAACAGTCGAACAACAGTACGAGGAGAAAATCGCCGCTGGCCTGCTGCCCCAGCCGCGCATGGGCGAGCCCGCCGACGTAGCCCGCGCCGTCCGCTTGATCGCCGATGGCCTGCTGGATTATTCCACCGGCCAGATCCTCAATGTCGACGGCGGCTTCCACCTCCGCTCCCTCTAAGAAGCCGTGCCACAATAAGACCCATGGCCCGCAAGTTCTACGGCTGGTGGATCACCGCCGCCGCCTTTCTCACCTTCGGCCTCTCGGTCGGCATCCCCTACTACAACATCGGATTCTTCTACGATTACTTCCAGCGCGAATTCAACTGGACCCGGCCCCAGATCACTCTCGGCTTCCCCATCGCAGCCGCTCTCACCATCTGGGCCGGACCTCTCCTGATCCACCGTTTCAGCCCGCGCAAGCTCATCCTCGTGGGGACCGCGATCACGGCCCTCGCGTTCGCTGGATTCGCCAACATGCGCGGCGTGCTGCTGGTTTACTACGGCCTCTGGGTGCTCTACACCATCGGTTATCTTCTCTCCGGACCCATTCCGCACCAGTTGATTGTCGCCCAATGGTTTCGCCTGCAGCGCGGCAAAGCCATGGGCATAGTCTATGTCGGCGTCGGCCTGCTTGGCTCGGCCGGATCCTTCCTGGTAAAGGCGCTCACCGATCAATACGGATTTCGCACCGCGTTGCTGGTGGTGGGGGGCCTGATGTTCGCCGCGTGGCCCATCGTGATGCTGGTCCTCAAGGACCGCCCCTCCGATATCGGCCAGAATCCCGATGGCGCGCTGGAGCCGCCGCCCGAAGTCGCCATCCAGTCGCTGACCTTTCGGGAGCTGCTCGCCAGCGGGTCCTTTTGGCTGCTGCTCGTCGGCAGCTTCTGCTCCATTGGCTCCATCGGCGCCGTCAACTTCCACATGAAATTTGTTTTCCTCGACGAAGGCTTTCAAAAAGGACCCATGGCGGATTCCGTCTGGCGCACCGCTTCGGTCCTGATCCTCTGGTCCAGCATCGGGGGTCGGCTTCTGATCGGATCCCTCGCCGATCGCTTTCCGAAAAAGCACGTTATGACGGTGACTTATTTCCTGGTGGCCGGCACCATTCCGCTCCTGCTCATGGTCCGTCCCTCGAATGAAACCTGGCTCTATGTCTTCGGGGTTCTCTTCGGTTTCGGCATGGGCGCCGACTACATGCT
>JAYTVY010000331.1:0-3064 GCA_043743755.1 Bryobacterales bacterium
CGAAATGGCTGAAGCGGCCCAGGGCCATTAGATGGCCGGCGAGCCGCGCGTTGCCGCGCTGGTGGTGATCAATCCGTCGGGAAACCGGACTCGCAGGACCCTCGAGACGCTGCCCTTTCTGATTGGGCGGCAAGGCGACAATCACCTGGTGCTGCGCGACAACCGCGCTTCACGGAGTCACGCCCGCATCGTGGCCGATCAAGACGGGTACGCCGTCGAGGATCTGAACAGCCGGCACGGCGTCTACGTCAACGGCGAGAAAGTCACGCGGCGCCGGCTGGCCAATTCGGATCGCATCGAGTTCGGCTCGCCGGATTCCTACAAGCTGGTTTTCACGCTGGAAGAAGACGAGATCCACCGCATGATCGAGCAAATTTCGACGTCCACGATCCAGGGGCCGTCGGGCGGCGGGCTGGTGCGGCTGCGGGCGCTGGTGGAGGTGGCGCGCGCGCTGCAAAGCTCGCTATCCACCGAAGACGTGCTGGGGGCGGTGGTGGATGCGGCCCTGGCGGTTACAGGCGCCGAGCGCGGCTTCCTGCTGCTGCGGGAGGAAGCCGATCTGAAGGTGAGCATTGCGCGAGACAAGAACGGGTCGCCGCTGGTGTCTACCGATCTCAAGGTGCCCACGTCGGTAATCAATCGCGCGCTGCGATCGCGCCGCGAGCTGCTGTCCATGAATTTCGATCCGCTGGAGCAGCACGGCGTGCGGCCCGAGATGTCGGTGGCCGATCTGGAGTTGCGCAGCGTGGTGTGCATTCCGCTGGTGCACGTGCGCACGGGCGGCTCGCAAGATACCGTCATCGCCTCGGTGAACGATACGGTGGGCCTGCTCTATTTGGATTCGCGGGTGAGCGCGGCGGACCTTTCGGCGGGCAATCGCGAAATTCTGCAGACGCTGGCGCTGGAAGCTTCCACGATTCTCGAAAACGCCCGGCTGCTGGAGGAAGAGCGCCATCGGCAGCGCATGGAGGAGGAACTCAATGTCGCGCGGGCGATTCAGAGGGATTTGTTGCCGCGCGATCTCCCATCCGCGGGCTGGTTCCGCGCGGTGGGCGCGAGTGTGGCATCGCAGCAGGTGGGCGGCGATTATTTCGATGTGCGGCCGCTCGGCGGCGAAGCGTGGGCACTCACCGTAACCGATGTTTCGGGCAAGGGCGTAAGCTCGGCGCTGTTGGCCGCGCTGTTGCAAGGGGCGTTTCTGCTGGCCGCCGAAGGTCCGGGCGAGATTGCGCGCACCATGTCGCGCATCAATCGCTTTCTGAATGAACGTACGCAAGGCGAGAAGTATGCCACCGTGTTTTACTGCACGGTGGAGCGCAATGGCCTGCTGCGGTGGGCGAATGCGGGGCATCCCAAACCCGTGCTGGTACGGCGCGCGGGTGAGCTGACGTCATTCAAGACCACGGGATTACCGCTGGGGATGCTGGATTTCGCCGAGTACGGCGTCGAGCAGGTACAACTGCAGCCCGGCGATAAAGTGGTGGCGTTCAGCGACGGGTTGTCGGAAGCTGAGAATGCGGAGGGCGAATTCTTTGACCGCAAGCGGCTATGGGAGACGCTGGCGGCGCATGCGGCGCTGGATTGCGCGGGGCTGCACGCGCGGCTGATGGAAGCGGTGGACGAGTTTACCGAGGGCGCGGTGCTGGACGATGACGTTACGCTGGTGGTGATTGAGTATCAGGGCGCCGATTAACGCTAATGAACGCGGATTTGGTTGCGGCGGCGGGCGGCGATCGCGACCATGGTGGCGGTGAGGGCGGCCAAGCCGACTCCGGTGGCGATGACCGGGAACGCATCGCGCGCCGGAGGCGGGAGCGAGACGATTCCGGTTTCGTCGGCGACGGCAGGCGCCGCTGCGTAGCGGCCGTGCGATGGCATCGGGAAATGCCACGCAAGATCCTCCAACTGGAGGAATGCCTTTTCGCCGGACATCGGTGCGCCGTGGCCGGCGGCCAGCGTGAGCGGCATCAGATCCGCGAGCAATCGGACTGAATCCCGGGCAGCCGGCCAATCGTAGGTGGACGGGGTGGGTGGCCGCGATACGCGCCGTTTCTTGACCGCGATCGCCAGCGGCGAATCCAGATTCACGGTGGTGATGGCATCCCCGGCGATGAGCGTGGCGTCGTCGCTCCGAAAGAAAACCACGTGTCCCGGCGCATGGCCAGGAGTGTGATACCACTGCCAGGCGGCCAGCCCAGGTGTTCCGGCGTCCAGGGGGAGCAGGCGCGCGCCTAGATCCACCGTGCGGTTGGAGAAGAAGCGGGCCAGGAACGACATGAATCCCGGTGTGGTGGCATCCAGCGGCGGATAGGGCGACTTGCCGGTGAGATAAGGAAGCTCCAGCAAATGCGCGAACACCGGGACATCCCAATAATCCGACAGCTCAGCGGCATTGCCCGAGTGATCGTAGTGACCGTGGGTGAGCAGAATCGCGGCGGGCGGGACGTCCCCAAAGCAGGCTTGCGCGGCGGCGGCGATCTCGCGCGCGTGTCCCGGCAGGCCCGTGTCTATCAGAACCCAGCCCGAACCGGGGCTTTGCACCATGTATACGTTGGCGATGCCGACCGGGACGTGAAAGACATCCGGAGCGATCTGACGAGGTCGCTGGGCCATTGAGTGATTCTCCCGTTACACTACCGTTTAGCATATTGACGGGGAACGGGGCCAGTAGGTTGCGTGGGGGGAGAGGGCCGATTGGAAATCGGCCCGCGGGTTTCTAACTTCCCACTAATAGTTAATTTGGACAGTGTCGGTGGAGGTCTTGCCGGTCGAGTCGGTTACTGTGAGCAGGAAGGTGTACAGCGCGCCGCGCTGGGAGAACTGTACGGAAGGAGTCGCGGTGTTAGCGCCGTAGATTCCCGCCGAAGGGCTGCCTTGGGGTATGGTCCAGAGGAAGGTCAGCGGTTTTCCATCCATGCTGGTGGATCCCGATCCATTCAAACGAAACTCGCGCGTGGTTACCGTGGCCTTCTTGGGGCTGGCGACAGCCACCGTCTTGCCATTGACCGTGCAACGATTCGCGGGCTCTCCCGGGCCGCCCTCTACACAGGGAATCGCACTGAGA
>JAYTVY010000332.1:0-2452 GCA_043743755.1 Bryobacterales bacterium
GCCTTGAAATACAAGGTTGCTCGCCAGCTTATCCACCGTCGACACATCGCCTTCACGCGGCAGTATGTATTCGCGCACTGGCTCCCGCGTCCCTTCCTCAATCGCCGTCTTCCTGTAGTTATAGAAATTCGCGAGCAGCTTCTCTCGATTGCGCACCGCCGCTTCCGCCGTGGAGATGGACGCCACGAAATGCTGCCGCACCGTATCGCGATAATTCACCAGCACCCCATCCGCGCGCCGCACCACCAGCCCGCGCGTCGACCCTTGCTCATAGGTCATTGCGATGCTGCCGAAGTACAGCGGCCAGCTCGCGCCATAGCCCGGATAGAACTCGTCATAGCCTTCGCGCGTGAAATAGCTGAATCCGTACTTGTCAAACCATTTGGCGTTGTTGCGCCCGAACCATTCCAGACTTTCCCGCTGCGATCCCACGATGTGCGGGTTATAGGGCGTGGCCTCGGGCGCGAAATAATATGTCGAGTCCGATCCCATTTCGTGCAGATCCACGAAGACCAGCGGATACCACGCCCGCGCTGCCTGGATACGCCCGCGCGTTTCCGGCTGCGTCAGCGCGAACCAGTCACGGTTCATATCGAAGAAGTAATGGTTGGTGCGCCCGCTCGGCCACGGCTCGTTATGCTCGGCCGCCAGCGGGCTGGCGTCCGGCACGGAGCCTTCGGCGATTTCGAAATTGTGTACAAAGCGGCCGCGCCCGTCCGGATTCTGCATGGGATCGATCAGCAGCACCACGCTGCCGAAAATCTGATCCACCAGCGCATCGTTGCGCGACGCCAGCATATGGTAGGCCGTTTGCAGCGCCGCATCCGACGAGGAGATCTCATTCCCATGCACTCCGTACGCCAGCCAGACCACCGCCGGCTGCGTAGACATGATCTTGCGCGCCTCGGTCTCCGGAGTTCGCCGCGGATCGGCGAGCTGCTGCATCCCGGCCTGAATGCCGTCCAGCCTCGCCATGTTCGCGGGCGATCCCAGCACGGCGTAAATCAGCCGCCGCCCTTCCCACGTCTTCCCGTAATCGACAACTTTCATGCGCCCCTGTGACGCGGCCGCCAGCGCCTCCATATAGCGAATGATTTCTTCCGGCGCCGAGATCCGATCCCCGGCGTCGTGCCCCAGAACGGTTTTCTCGGTCGGAATCGCTGGATCGTATGTAGCCCCGGGCCAGTATTCAAACCGATTTTGCGCCGCGGCGCATAGAGCGAAACCTAGAACCAGGCCAGTAAGCTTCATTGCGGGGAATTTTAGCATGACCGGCCGGGAGCACCGGCGGGAATCCCGCACTCAGGTTAACTGCGTGTTTCGAGTCTCGGGCAAGGAAAAAATCAACGCCGCCCCCACCAGAAAAAACATCGAGTTCAACGCCAGCGCCGCACCCAGCCCGTGACGATCCGCAATGGCTCCTACTGCAAACGGCGCCAGCGCGCTCACGGCTCGCCCAAAGTTGTAAACGAAACCCTGCCCCGTTCCTCGAATAGCCGTCGGATACAACTCCGCCAGCATCGCCCCGAATAGCGAAAAAAATCCGGTTCCAAAGAATCCCACCAGCGGCCCCAACGCCAGCAACCAGGTTTCCGCCGACCCCGGCGCCCAGCGTGGGATCAATCCATAGATGGGAGCCAGAATCGCCGCCGCCGTCACGTACGTCACGAACGCGGGCCGCCGTCCGAACCGATCCGCGAGATACCCGAAACTGATGTATCCGAAGAAGGCTCCGATCTGCATCGTAAATACCCAGCCGCTGGTGCGCAGGATGCTCAGTCCCGCGCCGCCTTGCGAGGCGGGCGCCGAAAGAAATCCCGGCAGCCACGTGAACAGTCCCCAATAGGCGAACAGCACCGAAGTGGCCAGCAGCGTTGCCAGCACCGTATTCCGCAGCAGCGGCGGCCGGAACAAAATCGCCAGCGGCGCGGCTTCGCGTTTGGCGGACCAGATAGCCGGCTCCTTCACCTTGCGTTGGATCCACACCGTGAGCAGCGCCGGCAGCACGCCCGTTAGGAAAAGGATGCGCCAGCCGAAACGCGGCAGCACCACAGCCGTCACCGCCGCCGCCAGCATGTAGCCCAGCGCCCAGCCCGATTGCATTAGTCCGATCGCCTTCGCGCGGTGCCGCGGCGGCCAGCTTTCAGACACCAGCACCGCGCCGGCCGACCATACGCCGCCAAGTCCCAATCCCACTACACCGCGCCAGGCCAGCAGCGACATCAAGCCCGTGGAGGTGGCCGACCCCGCCGATGCCAGCGAGTAGGTGAGGATGGCGTAAATCAGCATTCGCGTCCTTCCGAAGCGGTCCGCCAGCATTCCCGCCAGAATCCCGCCCACCGCCGAAAAGAGCAGCGTGGCGGATGTAACCAGTCCCGCCGTGGATGCGCTCCAGCCGAATTCCACGCGCATCGTCTGCACCGCGAACACGTACAGCAGCACGTCGAACGCG
>JAYTVY010000333.1:0-2609 GCA_043743755.1 Bryobacterales bacterium
CGCGCGTCCAACGGCAACCTGGGCCCCGTCCTTTTCTGGCTCAATCTCGACAGGAAGGCTGCGGTGGACGAACTCTTCGCCCAGTGGAACGCCGCGCAAGCGAAGATCGTTTCCGTGCCCGAAGACAAATCGTGGAAGCTGCGCGAGTTTACGGCCGCCGATCTTGATGGCAACCTCATTCGTGTCTTCTACGATTTCAGGAGCGACAAGTAAGCGGCCGCTCAGAACACCCTGCGCTTCAACCGTTCCATGGTGAACCGCGCGGTGTCCGCTACGGCCATTACGGTCATCACTCCCGCCTGCACGGGATCTGTTACCACCAGATCGGCCGCATCGGGGACGCTGCCCGCCATGTTAAGACTCACCACCAGCAATCCCTGCTCTCGAACTTCGCGCACGGCTTTTTCGATCTCGCCTCCCATCAGCGAGCCTGCCAGTACCAGCGCACGGGCTCGCGGCAGTCGCGCCACTGCGCGGACCGCGTCCGCCAGGGGCTGCTCGCCCACCAGCGGGATGGTGTCCACCGAAATGTGCTCGCCGCGGATATTATGCCGATCCGCTTCGGAAATGGCGCCGATCGCGACCTGTCCCACCTGCGCGCCTCCGCCCACAATAATGATGCGCTTGCCGTAGATTTTCTCGAACGTGTTCACCTGCCGCACCTCGCGCACCACACCCAGCTGATCCAGGTCGGCAAGCAAGGCGTCCGCTTCGGCGGGCAGATCGATCTCGAAATAGATGCGCGCGCCGTCGGTGCGCTGCTCCACAATCTCCACCGAGGTGATGTCGCCTTGATGACGCGCGATGACGCCGCTCAACTCATGCAGCACACCCGGACCCGATGCCGCACGCAACAGCAGTCCGATTTTGCCGCTCACGCGCGAACCTCGTATTTGCGCAGCAGCCCCTCCCAGTGGCCTTGCGCCTGCAGCAGCAGCTCGCACACTTCGCGGACCGCGCCCAATCCGCCGCCCGCCTGCAAAACGTGGGCCGCCGACCGCTTTACCTCCGCACGGGCGTTGGCGGTCGCGATCCCCAGACCAACGCGATTCATGATCGTGATATCGGTGAGATCGTCGCCAATGTACGCCACCTGCGCGGCCTTAAATCCGGACTTCGTGAGAATCTCTTCCAGGATCGGGATCTTCTCGATGTGACCCTGGTAGACATATGCCATCTTGCATTGGCGCGCTCGCGCGTCCAGCGCGGGCGATACGCGGCCGCTGATCACGCCAGTCTGAATGCCCACCCAGTTCAGCCATTGCAGCGCGATGCCGTCTTGCGCGTTAAATCCCTTGGTCTCCACCATCTCCCCCGTGCCGGACGGATTGGGAACGTTGTAGAGCAGACCGTCGGTGAGCACGCCATCGCAATCCATCAGGAGAAGGCGGATGCCCGACGCGAGTTCGGTAATGGATTGGGACACTAGAGACCTACAATAAGGACGGAGTCCGTCATGCTGTCAACGGTGCTGGAAACCATTTCTCGTTATAGCATGTTCACTTCGGGCCACCGCGCCGGCGTGGCGGTTTCCGGTGGAGCGGATTCCGTGTGTCTGCTGCACGTGTTGCGGGAGCTCGCCCCGCGGATGGCTGTGACCCTGAGCGTGTTGCACGTAGAGCACGGAATCCGCGGGCAGGCTTCGCGGGACGATGCCGCGTTCGTGCGCGACCTCGCGGCTCGCCTGGATCTTCCCTTTCACATGCGATCGGTGGACATTCCCGCTGCCTCGGGGAATCTCGAGCAGGACGCACGGCGTGCCCGCCGTCGGTTCTTCCGTGAATTGACGGATGCCGGAACCGTGACGCGCATAGCCACCGGCCATACCCGATCGGATCAAGCCGAAACGGTGCTCTACCGCATCCTGCGCGGCAGCGGGGGCACGGGGCTGCGCGGAATCTTGCCGGTTACCACGGAGGGAATCGTGCGGCCGCTGCTCGGCGTGAGCCGTGCCGCGGTGGAGGCGTGGCTCCGCGAACGGGGCCTCGAGTGGCGCGAGGATGCCACCAATCGCGATTTGTCCATGGATCGCAATGCGCTCCGCCATGCCGTGCTTCCCATGCTGCGCGCCCGCTTTAATCCCCGATTGGATGACGCGCTGGCGCAGCTCGCCGAACTCTCCGCCGGCGAGGAATCGTACTGGGATGAGCTACTGGGACCGAAGCCTTCCACCACGGGTCCGGTAATCCTCACAGTGAGAGATATCGCGGAAGCCCCTCCGGCGGTGGCCCGCAGGCGCATCCGGCGGGCTATCGAAACCGCCAAGGGCGATCTGCGCCAGATCGAGTTTCCGCACGTCGAGACGATCCGGGCGATGGCCCATAGCGCCGATGGACACGGCCGGGTTCAGCTGCCTGGACTGGATGTCTTTCGCTCCTTCGATTGGATCAGAATCGCCCCCGCCGGTTACGATAGCGGTCGCATTCGCGAATTCCAGCTTCCCCTCCCCGTTCCCGGCTCGGCCGGCCTGCCCGGCGGCTGCCTCCTGATCGCCGAAATAGTGGAACCGAAGGCATCTTCGGAACCGTATGTTACAGTAGGAGATGAATTGGACTGGGGACGCATGGAGCACTCCCCCGGTCAGGCTGGCGACAGCGGTTGTCTCGAAG
>JAYTVY010000334.1:0-2741 GCA_043743755.1 Bryobacterales bacterium
CCACCGCGTGCAGGGTGTTTTGCACCGAGCGGCTCTGGTGCTCCACCAGGGTTTCGACGATGGCCTCGCGCACGCCGTGCCAGTAGACGCCGTAGGGAATCTCGTTATCGGCATACAGCCAGCTTGCGGTCACGGCTGTCGACAGCATTCGCTGGTTGGTCTCTTCCAGCGTGGTGAAGGGGTCGCGGCGGTAGCCCTCAAACCCCGCTCCGCCGGTCTTGACGATGGCCAGATTGTCGAGTCCGGCCTCAATGGAAACCGATTCGCGCGTCCCCGCCACCACGGCCGTCCGGCGTTCGGGGCCGGCGGGAGTGAACGATGTGCCGTGCGCCTTGCCTCCGAACGGGACGCGCGTCCAAAAATTCTCCGCGATGTCGACACGCACACGCGCGAGGTGCCGGTTGTCCGCCAGGAAATGATCGATCAGCCGCTGGGCGAATTCCTCGATCTGCTCGATGGAGTACAGCTTGGCGAGCGCGTATACGGTGTTTCGAATTGTGTCGCCGGGCAGGATGCCGCGGTTATCGCCAGTGGCATAGCTGGCTTCAAAGTCGCCCTCGAACTGGATGCCCAGCGTGAGGTCCTTAAAATCGTGGCGGTCCGGCTGGCGCGCAATTTTATATAGGCGGATGCGCGCTTCCCCGTAATCGTTTTGAGCGAGGAGGATGGCCATCGGGCAAGGAATACTATAGCGCAGGGTGTTCGGTCGCTTCCGCGCGGATGCGACGCGGGGTCGCCTGCGTTGCGCATACGACGCCGGTTCGCCTGCGTGCGCATCCGACGCGCTTGCGGAGCCGCGCCCGTAAGGAAGCGCGATGATCGCTGAGCCCGTGAAATCCGTACGCTTGCTTACGCGCGCGGCGCCGGCGGGAAAAATAGCGTTTCATCGTCAAAACTGTGTCATGAAATGACCGCCTGAAGGGTCTAATCAGGCGAGGAGCCATACTTATGTTCACATCTAAGCGAATTGCTATTCTTGCCGCACCGGTTCTGGCCGCGATGCTTTGCGGTCCGGAGGCGGCCGCGGCGGCCGATAACCACAAGGACGTCACGGTGATGGGCTGTATGACCAAATCCGATCCAGGCGGCCTGTACCAGATCAAGACCGACTCGGGCACGTTCGTGCTGGAAGGCCACGGGTTCAAGGAGAAGCTGGCCAAGCATGTAGGCCACATCGTCACCTTGACTGGTTCGATAGACAAAGAACGCGAAAAGTCAGTCGCCGGGGCGCCCGACGACATGGTCCGGTTCAAGATCAGCATCTGGACCAAGACCGGCAGCGTGTGCCAGTAAGCCTAAGCCAAGGCGCGCTTGACAAGTCCGCGGAAAGCGGCCATCAGGATCAGGATGACGCCGAACGTGCACACGATAGTAGCGCCGGTTGGGAGATCTATCTTGAGTGACAGATAGACTCCCAGGCCCGATACCAGCGTGCCCATGGTCCAGCCGATAGCGAGGCGCGGGCCAATGCGTTGTGCGTAAAGCATCGCGCCTACCGAAGGCACGATCAGGTAACAGAACACCAGCAAGACTCCCGCGATCGCGACTGAGGACGTTACTACGAATCCGAAGGAAGCGTAGAAAAGGAAATCCCAGAAGCGCACGGAGATGCCCTGTTTTTCGGCCTCTTCGGGATTCATCGAGATGAGCAGGAATTTCTTGCGGAACATGTAGTGGAACACGCCGATAGCGCCGTAAACTCCAGCCGTCACCGCCACTTCACGCCAGGAAACGGTGAGAATATTGCCCACCAGCATTTCCTTCAAATGTTCGGTCTGCGCGATGGACTTGCTCATCGCCAGAATGGCCGCGGCGGAGGCTACGGCGTAACTGATCCCGATGATGGCCTCTTGTGGAATGCGCGCCCGCTGGGCCCGAATGGTGGAGAACACGGCCGCCCCCAGGAACGTGAATCCGAGACTGGTCCAATACGAACCGCGCCCATGGGGATCGAATCCGTAGAGCACCGCGACGGTACTGCCCAGCGCGGCGATCTGGGCCAGCGCCAGATCGACGAACACCACGCCGCGTTCCACCACATGGACGCCCAGGTAAGCGTGAATTCCGGTCAGAATCAGGCTGGCGACGAACGGCGCCAGCAAAAACATGAGGGTGTCCATGGTGTCCTTATTTGCTCTTTGCGAAGGCGTTCGACAGCAGGTTGATATCGTAATCGAACAGTTTGAAGTAGTCGGTGATTTCCTTGACGCCGCCCACGGATGGCATCAGCACCACCACGCTGCCGCCCACCGCCTGGGCGATGGAGTTAGGCGTGCGCAAGTCGAAATACGGCTCCACCAGGATCAACTTGATCCCTTCGCGCTTCATGGTGTTGATTACTTCCAGCGTGTGGCTGGGGGTCGGCGGGATCCCCGGCTTGGGCTCCACATAATCCACCACTACCATGCCGAAACGCTCGCAGAAATTAGGCCAGGAGCGATGATACGTGATTACTTTGCGGCCTTTGTAGGGCGCCATCTGGGCGTCCCAGCGCTTTTCGGCCTCCGTCAGGCGCTTATTGAAGTCGTTGTAGCGCTCGGCGAAGTAAGCCGCGTCGGAAGGGCGCATCTCGGACAACTTGGTTTGGATGGCCTTCGCGATGCGGCCTCCGTTCTTGGGGTTGAGCCAGTAGTGCGGATTGCCTAGCGGGTGTACGTCGCCCATGGCGCGCGTCACCTGCGTAGTGGGAATCTCGAGAATCTCGCAGTATTGCGACAGGTCGAGATAGCCGGCGTTGGATC
>JAYTVY010000335.1:0-6315 GCA_043743755.1 Bryobacterales bacterium
CAGACGAACTTCTTGAACTGGCTCACACCCTGGCGGATCTTAACCCGGAAAATCCCCGTCAAGCAACCTTGAGACGGGCGATGTCCACGGCCTAAGGCCAGGAGGATCAAGCAGCTTCCCCCAGCCGCCAGCTAACCTAAGTTTGCTCAAGACCCGATCATTTCGCTGAGCCACTTCTCAGCCAGCTTCGCCGGATCGCCCGAAAGGTCAACCGGCATGCTTTCTTTTTCGGCGCCCCCTTCGAAGTAGACCGCCACTACGCCTTCCGCAACGGGACGCAAGTCCATCCTTCGATCCCCGGCTTCCAGGCGAAACGTCGATCCCAGCCACACCGGCCTTACCAGGATTCGCTTCCGGTGGCCGATGGTCCGGCAAGCGGCGAGCAATTGGTCCTTGAAGGCTCCGTTGCGCAGCGCTTCGGCGTGCGGTGCAATCCGCAAGGCTTCCGACCGTGCGGCCTCTCGCCCCGCGGCTTCGCGGGCCAACGCTTCGGGATCTCGCTCGGTCCGCGATTCCAGCGCCTTGAGATTGTTTTCCAGGTTGTCGAGAAAGCTCACTCTTCTTAGGATACCGGCCTGCCCTCAAAGATGGCATCATCGGGTTTGGCCGGTGTGAGAATAGACAAGTGGCTCTGGGCCGCGCGATTCTTCAAGACGCGCTCGCTCGCCGCGCGGGCCTGCGAACTCGGCAGGATTGAATCCCATGGACAGCCGGCCAAGGCCTCGCGCGAGGTGCGGCTCGGCGACCTGTTGCAGGTGAAGAATGACAGTGGCGACTTTCAAGTGGAAGTCCTGGGTCTTAGTGAAGTCCGCGGACCTGCAACCATTGCACAGACCCTGTATCGCGAGACAGACGCCAGCCGCACGCTGCGGCTTAAATTGGCGGAGGATCGGAAATCGATGCCGTATTTCGAAGCTTTGCCGGAAGGCAAGCCCTCGAAGCGAGATCGGCGCAAACTCGACCGCCTTCGGGGTAGAGTGTAAAGACCATGCGAGCGGACTGACCTCTACCAGATGCAAATTTCCTTGGAGGTACTCGTATCGGACATGACTCCCAAGCTCCGCGCGTTTACCGAAGATGACGTAACTCGCCCGTGTATCGAGGGTGGCTGGTCGCGCAAGCAGTTGCTGGGACACTTGATTGACTCGGCGTCGAACAATCATCAGCGGTTCGTACGCGCATTGCTGGCCCCCGAACTTGACCATCCTGGATATGACACGCCCGGCTGCGTTCGTGTGGAGCGATTCGCCGAAGCGGACTGGAGCCTGTTGGTGGACCTCTGGTCCAGCTACAACCGCCTGCTGGCCCACATTCTGGAGGGCGTGCCGGACAACAAAATGTCCACACTCTGCCGGATCGGCGGCGCTCCCCCCATGACGCTGGAAGACCTGGCCTTGGATTACGTGCGCCATCTGAAGCATCACTTGGCCCAGATTGGCGGGCCTGAGACGGCCCCAAAATGAAAGACCCGTTCGTTCACCGCGTCTAACTCACGGCATGGAAATCCCCCAAGGGCGTGCATGACGCCGAGGTCAGCGCCGGCGGCAAAACCGTCAAGGTCACCAACCTGGAAAAACCCTTCTGGCCCGACCTCGGAATCACCAAGCGCGACTTGCTGATGTGGAGTGACCTGCTCCGCATTGAGGGAACCGGCCGGGAAGTGAAAATGACCTTCCGGCTCTACGACGTGGTCATCAAAGGTTCCGGGCTCCTGCAAAGCTCATCCGCGACGCCAGGCGGCATCGGATCGACATCCTGACCGTGTCCCCGCGCAGCCGGGTCATGCTCGGAGGCGAAGGCCTGGTCGTGAAGGAAATCTAGATCAAAGCTGCCCAGCCGTAGAGGATCAGATCAATCATGCCCGAGAGATTTTGCGATCATGAAGTTGACGGCCACGGCAAGGTGGCTTACCTTACCCCTATGACCATTCACCTCAAGCCCGAGCTGGAACGACTCATCCAGAAGGATGTTGAGCGAGGTCCTTATCAGACCGCCGACGAATTTGTGGAGCGAGCGGTTCAGATGCTCCACGACCAGGAAGATTGGCTGTCGGCGAACCGGACCGACATCAGCGCGAAGATTGAAGAAGGATACGCTTCCGCCCAGCGCGGCGAACTGATCGACGGCGATCAGGTCAGCGCTCAGATGGACGAAAAGAAGCGAGCATGGCGGGCCAAGCAGCGCCCGGCATGACCCTTTTCCGGCTCACGCCCGAAGCCGCCGCCGACCTGTACGACATCTGGTCTTACATCGCCTCCGGCAACCCCGAAGCAGCTGATCGCGTCGAAACCGCGATCTACGAAGCCTGCGCTTTTGTCGCTGCCGGCCCGATGCGCGGCCAGGTCAGGATTGACCTGACCCGCCGACCGCTGCGGTTCTGGACGGTCCAGCGTTATCCGAACTACATCCTTGTTTACGACCCGGCAACCTCACCCCTCCAAGTCATTCGCATTCTCCATGGGATGCGCGACGTGAAGCGAATCCTCGAAAACCCCTGAGCTGGGTGCGTGTTGCGTTCCGTTGATATTTCCACCGAAGTCTCGACACTTTGCCACAGACCCCATGGCTAACCGCCGCCCCGTCGCGCCTGCCCGCATTCGCGCCGTGTTCCACCTTTCGCCGTTACTGGCCGTTCGTCCTTGAGCGCTCCCGGTGGCTCCCGTGTGCCCATACGGAGCAACGACGCGCTCAGTGACGTATTAGCGCTAGAATCCATAAGATCTCACGCCAGATCTTGCGACGTGTTATTGAATACGAGACGACCAAGACGAGCCTGCCACTCATTCGAGTCTTCAGCCAACATCCGTCGCGAAATGGAGAAGATAACGCGATGGCCGACCTCGCCCGGAGGTCAAAAAATCAAGAATCTGCGAACCGCCGATTGCGTGGTGGGCGGTTTCCGGTACGCCTCCAGCGGACGCGTAGTGGGATCGTTGCTGCTCATACTGCATCACATCGGCTTTAGTTCGTCCATTCACGCCGCCGACAAGAAGAGCGTAACCGCAAAGCTCGAAAAATTGATTGCCCCGCCGAACTTGTGGTGGAGGTTCAGTACGATCATTTCAGCGGCGGCCGCTTTCGCCACGGAACCAAGCTTTTGCGCTAGCGCCCCGATAAAGCCCCCCGCCAGTGCAAAATGGCGCAAGTAGAACGCGAAAGCCATAGCCCCCTGGGCTTGCTATGAAACCTGTCGCTTTCGTCTCGCTTCCCGTCCTGCGGAGCCGCGCGCGTAAAGCAAGCGTGCGCCACCCGAAAAGGCGAGTAGTATCGCCATTCGTTACGCTAGCTGGCGCGCGCGGCTCCGTTCCTCAGGAATCTCATCAAATCCGCACGATGCCGCCACACAAAACTCCAGAATTCTCGGAATCCGATCTCCTCGGCAGGTACGCCCCACCAGGTTTCCATGCGCCAGCGAAGATAAGGGCTCCGCCACGGCCGCAGGCGATAGCCGCGAGTAGCTCGCCACAAGAATCGCGCCATCAGCGGACGCTGGCGGTCTTCTTGCCGGATGCGCTCTCAGGAGTCGCGTAATATCCGGCGCGCGTGCGAACCATGGGAGTCCCCGGACCCTTCACGGTCACCTTTACCTGCCGGTAACTTCCATCCAGAGCCGTATCGGTAGGCGAATAGGCGATCGTGTATTGGTTGCGAATCTCCTGCGCCACCTGCAGGCAGATCCTCTCCACTTCCGACGTGTCCTTGGGATAGAATGACAGCCCGCCGGATTCGTGCGTAATGGCTTCCAAAGCCCGCTTGGCCTTCTTGGCCTCGCGCTTGTCTTCTTCATCCAGCAGCCCAATGGCATAGATCGCCACGTCCTGGCTCTGGCGCGCCTTCATAATCAGCTTCTCCAGGGTGCCGCTGCTGGCGGTATCATTGCCGTCGGTCACCACCAGAATTACCTTCTTATCCTTCTTACCTTTCTCTTTCAGGTAATCCATGGACATGCTGATGGCGTCGCGCATCGCCGTGCCGCCCCGTGAATCCAGCCGCGCCACGCCTTCCTCCAGCTGCTTCATGTCGTTGGTGAACGGCACATCCAGATAAGCTTCGTCATTGAAGTTGACGATGAACACTTCGTCGCGAGGATTGGAATTCTTCACCAGATCGAGCGAGGCCAGTTCCACCTTGTGGCGCTTAGTGCGCATGCTGCCGCTGTTATCGATGATGATGCCCAGCGAGATGGGAACATCCTCGCGATGAAACACCTTGATGGCCTGTTCGGCGCCGTTTTCAAATACGTGAAAGGCCTGCCGCGGAAGGTCAATGACCAGTTTTCCGTTGCGGTCCGACACGCTGACCGGCAGCACCACCAGCCGCGTATCTACGCGGATGACGTTCCCATCGTCGGACTGCGCCGGCGGCTGGGCTTTGGGCGCCTGGGTTTTGGGCGCCTGGGCGGCGAGCACCAGTGTGAAAGATAAGAAACTACTGAGAAGGCGCATAATATCCGAGGCGGAAAAAACACTTGAGCGGAGGCAGTCCGCGCGGCTGAACCATCTTCACCGCCACGCGGCGATACTTGCCGTCGCGCTCCTGATTCTTCGGAGAGTAATACAGGACGTACTGATTGCGCAGCTCGATTCCAATCTTCGCGGCGACATCGGGCAGCTCGTTCAGGTTCTCCACGGCGAACGCCCGGCCGCCGGTCTGCTCAGCGATTTCATTCAACAGTCCAGGCCCGCCCATCTCCTCCGCTGTACGGCCGCGCGAGGCCACCGGCTCGTAGATTCCGATGGCGTAAATCTGAACATCGGCTTCACGCACGGCGTTCTTTATCTCGCTTTCGGTGTAGCGGCTGCTGTTGTCGCCGCCATCGGAGATTATCAGGATGGCCTTGCGAGGGTTGCGCGCCTTTTTCATCTGGCTCATGGCCAGATATACACCGTCCAGCAGAGCCGTGCGACCCTTCGACTGCGTGAACGCGAGCTGGTTCTGCATCTCTTCGGTGTCGGTAGTGAATGGCACCACCAGCTGCGGCCGGTCATTAAACTCAACCAGGAAAAATTCGTCCTGGGGATTGGCCGTTTTAAAAAACTGCGCCGCCGCCTGACGCGACTTCTGCAGCTTGCTTCCCATGCTGCCGCTGGTGTCGAAGACCAGGCCGATAGAGAGGGGCGCGTCCTCGGCGGAGAACTTTACGATCTCCTGCTCCACCTTTTCCTCGAAAAGCTTGAAGTGCTCTTTCTCAAGTCCAGTGACAAAGCGGTTCAGAGGATCGGTAACCGTGACGTTGATTTGAACCAGCGTGGTGTCCACGCGGATGTTGCCGGCGCGGCGCTCTAGAACCGCATCCTTGTCACCGGGATTGGGGCGGGGGGTGATGGAAACGCGATCGTCGCGAGCCGGGGCCGGGACTGCCGCGGCGGGCTTTTTCGCGGGCGCCTTCTCATCTTCGCCTTGCGCCCACACCGAGAGCAGCAGGGGCAGCAGCAGAACGAATTTACGAGAGCGAAGGAAGGATTTCGCCGGCACACGCACCCTATGTTTCGACGGTTCCAGTATAGCACCGGGTTTCCCGGGATCCGGTCCGCGGCCCGCACGCGCCGGGGCGTCTGGTTTATAATGATCTCGTAGCCGCCCGTTCCTGTCCCAGACATTCTTAGGTGGAGGCATCCGTAAGGAAGTAGCATGACGATTGTTCTGACGATTATTCACGTAGTGGTGTGTTTCTTTCTGGTAGTGGTTGTCCTGCTGCAGAGCGGCAAGGCGGCGGATCTCGCCGGCGCATTCGGCGGCATGGGCTCGCAGACCGCCTTCGGACCCCGCGGATCGGCCACCGTCCTCTCCAAAGCCACCACCATCGCGGCGGCCCTGTTCATGATGACTTCACTGTCGCTGGCGATCCTCGCCACCAGAAACGCCGGCTCCTCCCAAAGCGTCCTGGATCGGCAGAAAAAACAGCCGGTAAAGACGGCCCCCGCTCAGCCGGTGAAGCCTGCCCTGCCGAGCGTGACCGTGACGCCGGACACCGGCGCGCCAACGCCCGTGCCACTGACGCCGGCCCCCGGAAAGAAGTAGCCCGACTCATTCAAACGCGGAGATGGCGGAATTGGCAGACGCACTAGCTTGAGGTGCTAGCGGGAGTAATCTCGTGGGGGTTCAAGTCCCCCTCTCCGCACCAAATAATCAATAGGATAGGGCCGTTTCGGTAGTCGCCGGAGCGGCCTGGACGGCTTCGGGTTCGTGAACGGGCGTAAACTGAATCCATTCCGCCCCGGCGACTTGAATTGCGCCCGGCATACCGGCTCTGGCGATCTCGTAGAGCTTCGGGACAAGGTCGAAATGCTCGATTCGAGCCAGCGCGTTCACAGA
>JAYTVY010000336.1:0-4524 GCA_043743755.1 Bryobacterales bacterium
GGGCTCGGCGTCGTGGGCGTGATGCGCGGTGGGGCCGGAAGCGAACAAGACTGTTTTCATCCCCAGTTGCTGCGCGCCGAAGACATCGCGATAACGGTCATTGCCTACGAAGATCGCATTTTCAGGACGGACGCGAAGCTGGTCGAGAGCTTTTTGAAACAGGCGGGGCTCCGGCTTGCGATAGCCGTAGTCCCCCGAAATGATAATTGGATCGAAAAACTCGGCTAGCCCGGCTGCTCTAAGCTCCGGCAGCCCGTACGCACTCTGGGCATCCGAGACGATGGCCAGCAGGTAGTGTTTCTTCAAGTGGGCGAGCACTTCCGGCGCTTGCGGATACGCGCACAGCCGCTTGCGGGAAATCCCGCGCTGCATCTCGGCGATGAACAGGGGCATCTGCTCGATTTTTTCGGGAGGGAGCGAGCGGGTGTAGCTGCTGGCGTTGCGGCGCAGAATCTCCCGCCAGATCGCCACCACGTCAAACTCGGGCCACTTCTCGCTGCAATCGGCGAACTGCTCCTTCATCACCTGGAAGTACAGCTCCAGCACTTCGCCGCGGTGCAGCGTGATGCCTTGATACGTGAGGAAGTGTGAGATGGCGCGGTAGGCCTCTTCCATCCGTTCATCGGTCTCGATGTCAACCAGCGTGCCGTTGACATCAAATAGCACAGCTTTTATGTCCATTGGAATGTCCGCAGAATTATCTTGGCTTCTTCTATCAGGCGCTGCCGGTGCGCCGCGCCTACCCAGGCGTTTCGCGCGATCCGGAGCAGGGTGAGTCCCATCTGAAACGGCAGCCGGCTGGTGATGGAATGGAACGCCCGGTCGCGATCCGGGAAGTGGCAGGCATACTCCCACAGGAAATGGCCGATGAAAGGCTCCGCGCCGTCTTTGCTCCGGTTAGCTTGCAGAAAAAAATATTGCAGCTCGCCCGCGATTCTTCCCAGGTCAAACGCACGGTCCGCTCGCCGCATCCGCTCCAGGTCAATCGCGATGACGTTCATGCCCTCGCCGAACAGGAAGTTGCTGGGTGTCGCGTCGCCATGTGCCAGCACCTGCTGATCCTCCCACATGCGCGGCTGGTCCCGCCATCTTTCCCGAAGCCAATAGAATTCATCGGCATCCCCGGTCCCGATGATCTGCTTGCTCCGCAGCCTGGCGATTATCTGGTCCAGGTAGTCGCAATCCTCGGTGAAGTCCACACCCTGCCCATTGGCGGTCCGATTATGCATTGTGGCCAGGAACCAGGCCAGGGCGGTCAATTTTCCGAAGAGCCGATGCGCGGCGCCCTGATAAATAGCGCCATTGATAATCGAGCTCAATGACGACCCCGGACAATATTCTTCCACCAGCACGCCGTTGAGCGCCGCGTTCGCGCCCAGCGGCCGCACCACATGATGCGGGTAACCGTCTAGCCCGTGGCTCCGCAAGTGTTCCAGATTGTTGAACTCCCGATGCATCCGGTGGGCTCCGGCGCCGAAGAATTTTCCAAGAACCCGAGCGCCGCTATGCTTTTCCTCGTACAGATAGACCTTATTTCCCTTGACGGCGAACACTCGAAAATTGGCGGCATCGCCGTTCAGGCCCATCTGCGGAAGGATTTCGTACGCCAGATAGGCGTGCAGCGGGTCCGCGGTATCGAGATGGCCGACATAGTTTCGTAACACAATCGCTGCCAGATCGTAACACGACGGGACCATTTGAGGTTGAGGCGTGTCAGAATAGAGAAGACCCCATCGAAATGAAAGCACTAGTCAAGAGCAAGAGCGAGCCAGGACTCTGGCTGGAAGACATACCCGAGCCCACCATTGGCATCAACGATGTCCTCATCCGCGTCCGCCGCGCCGGCATCTGCGGAACCGATTTGCACATCTACAACTGGGATGAGTGGGCGCAAAAAACAATCCCCGTGCCCATGGCGATCGGCCATGAGTTTGTCGGCGAGATTGTCGAGAACGGCTCGAACGTGAATGATTTTCGCCCCGGCGACATCGTCACCGGCGAAGGCCACGTGGTGTGCGGCCGCTGCCGCAATTGCCTTGCCGGACGCCGCCATCTCTGCGCGCACACCATGGGCGTAGGCGTGAATCGTCCGGGCGCATTCGCCGACTACATTGCGGTCCCCATGACCAACGTGTGGCGTCACAAGGAAACCGTGGACCTGGACGTGGCCGCCATCTTCGATCCCTTCGGTAACGCGGTGCATACGGCGTTATCGTTTCCGGTGCTGGGAGAAGATGTGCTGATCACGGGCGCCGGACCCATCGGCATCATGAGCGCAGCGGTGGTGAAGCATGCCGGCGCGCGGCACGTGGTGATTACGGACAAGAATTCTTATCGACTGGATCTGGCGCGCAAGATGGGCGTCACCCGCGCCGTCGATACCGCCGTCACTCCCCTTGCCGAAGTGCAAAAAGAGCTGGAGATGCAGGAAGGCTTTGACGTGGGCCTCGAGATGTCCGGCAACGCTTCCGCGTTCCGCGAAATGCTCACCAACATGAGTCATGGCGCCAAGATTGCGATGCTCGGAATCCCGGCCAAGGAGATCGCCATCGATTGGAACCTGGTGGTGTTCAATATGCTCACCATCAAGGGCATCTACGGCCGCGAGATGTATGAGACCTGGTACAAGATGACAGTCATGCTGGAATCGGGGCTGGACATCCGGCCAGTGATCACGCACCGGTTTAATTATCGGGATTTCGAGAAGGGTTTTGAGGTGATGCAGTCGGGCTGTTCGGGCAAGGTGATCCTGGAGTGGTCCTGATCGCCTACTCTACTGCCGGCGCGGCTCCACCGCGGATGGGCACCTCGGGCAGCAGCGCATTCAGCGCCACTGCGGCCGTCATGATCACCGCCCCCACCAGAAATATCACCTGCAGTCCGTGAATCAACGACGTCCGCACGTCGGCCAGTAACACGTGCAGCAGATTGGTACCGCCCGGATAGCGCCCGAACGCCGCTTCCAGTTGCGGCCGGATCTGCGCCAGCAGCATCGGATTGCCGAACGGTTTCAGCGAGACCGCCGGCGTCCCGGCCGGAATGCCATTCGCGAAATCGCGCTTGTAGATGGTGAGCAGCACGCTGCCGAAGATCGCCACCCCCATGGTGCTGCCGATGGAGCGGAAGAACTGCGTGGATGCCGTAGCCGCGCCCATATGCTCGCGCGGCGCTGAATTCTGTACTGCCAGCGTATACACGGGATTCATCAATCCCATTCCCAGCCCGGCGATTACCATGCCGAACACAACCACCAGACGCGTGGTGGATCCGTCCAGCGTCGCGAACACAATCATCCCGCCCGCCACCAGAATAGAGCCAACCACCGCCAGCGCCTTGTACTTCAGATAGCGCGAAGTAACATGTCCGCTGATTACGCTCGATACCACCGCGCCCAGCATCAAGGGCGTCAGTAGCGATCCGGATTGCGTCGCGGAAATGCCCATCACGCCCTGCATGTACAGCGGGAGGTACATAATGACGCCGAACATCCCCATGCCGAGCACGAATAGAGCGATGGAGCAAATCGCGATCACTGGATTGCGAAACAACGACAACGGGATCAGCGGCTCCGCGGCCCTGGTTTCAAAATACAGAAACGCAATCAACATCGCCGCCGCGATGGCCAGCAGCGAAACCACGCGTGGGGCGTCCCAGCCATAATCGGTGACCCAAGTGAGCGCTAGCAGCAGAGGCGTCAGGCATGCGGTCAAAGTAAGAACGCCGGCCCAGTCGATTTTCCGTTTGACGCCCTCCGGATGGAAGTACGGGAACTCGAGGTAGATGGCCGCAATGGCGATGATCCCCACAGGCAAATTTACGTAGAACGCCCAGCGCCAGGACCAGTTGTCGGTGAGCCACCCCCCCAGCGTCGGGCCGAAGATTGACGCCAGTCCCCACACACCCGCAAACAGACCTTGATACCGGCCGCGCTCAGCCGGCGAGAAAACATCGCCGATGATGGTGAAGATCAGCCCCAGCATGATGCCCGCGCCGATGCCCTGAATCCCGCGGAACAGGATCAACTGGTTCATGGCATCGATTGGCATGAAACTGAGATTGCCGGCAGCGCCGCACAGCGCCGACGATGCGACAAAGATTACCGCGCCCGCAAGGAAAAACCATTTCCGGCCGTAAATGTCGGACAGCTTCGCAAAAATGGGCACCGCGATGGTTGACGTCAGCAGGTAAGAAGTAGTCACCCACGGATAGCGGTCAAAGCCCGAAAGCTCCGCAATGATGCGCGGCATCGCCGTGCCCACAATCGTCTGATCCAGCGCTGCCACCAGCAGCGTGAGCATCAGTCCGGCCAGCGTCCCAATCAACTGGGGACGGGTGAGCCGGATGAATCCAGAGGTGTGGAAAGTAGTATCCGCGGACGCAGCCACTCACTTCATTGTACCGTGCGCGAGCTGACACACCTCGGCTCACTCTTGTCTCATGCAAGATGAGCCTGAACTTGGCGTTGGATTCTCATACAAGATGAGCCTGAAGGTGAAGATCGAGATGCTGGGGATTGATCATCAG
>JAYTVY010000337.1:0-4098 GCA_043743755.1 Bryobacterales bacterium
TTCCACGAGAAGTTCGCCTCGGACGCCGGAAACAAGGCCTTCATCGTGAATCGCATCGGCGATTTCGGCTTCTCGCTGGCGATGTTCCTGATCTTTCGCGAATTCGGTACGCTGGATTTCGGACGCGTTTTCACCGCCGCATCCGGCCGTCCGGATGACGCCGGGTTCGGTATCCTGACGGGCATCTGCATGCTGCTGCTAGTGGGCGCATGCGGCAAATCGGCGCAGATTCCGCTGTACGTGTGGCTCCCCGATGCGATGGCGGGTCCTACACCCGTTTCCGCGCTAATTCACGCCGCAACCATGGTGACGGCGGGCGTTTACATGACCGCCCGCTCGCACGTATTGTTCAGCCACGCGCCCATCGCCATGGACACGGTGGCCGTTATCGGGCTTGCTACGGCGGTATTGGCCGCCACCATTGGCCTCGCGCAAACCGACATCAAGAAGGTGTTTGCGTACTCCACCGTCTCGCAGCTCGGCTACATGTTTCTGGGCGTCGGCGTAGGCGCCTATTCAGCGGGAATCTTCCATTTGATGACCCACGCGTTTTTCAAGGCGCTGCTGTTTATGGGTGCGGGCAGCGTGATTCACGCGCTCAGCGGCGAGCAGGACCTTCGCAACATGGGCGGGCTCCGCAAACACATTCCCATCACCTTCGCCACTCTGCTTTGCGCGGGCGTCGCCATCGCGGGGATCCCGCCGTTCTCCGGATTCTTCAGCAAGGACGAAATTCTGGCGGCTGCATACACGCGCTCTCCCGTGCTGTATTGGATCGGCGTGGTCACCGCTTGCATGACCGCGTTCTACGTTTTCCGCGCTCTGTTTCTGGCATTCTTCGGACGCTATAGAGGCCACGCGCATCCCCATGAATCGCCGCCGGTGATGTATCTGCCGTTAATCGCGCTGGCCCTGCTGTCGCTGGGCGGCGGATTCGTCAACGTGCCGAAATGGCTGGAGCCCATGTTCCCGGAGAAAGGCGCGGGCGGCAGCGAGTGGCTGATGGTAGTCTCGGCCATCGCCGGCGCAATCGGAATTTTCATCGCGTGGGTGTTCTACGTATGGAAGCCGGCCATCCCCGAGCAGCTGGCCGCCGCGCTGGCATGGCCTTACAAGCTGATTTACCACAAGTACTTCGTGGATGAAATTTACGACGCAGCCATCGTGGACCCAGTGCTCAAAGGCTCGCGCACGGTGCTCTGGCGCGGCGTGGACGCGGGGTTGATCGACGGAATCGTGAACGGCGTGGGTCATTGGTCGCGCAATGTTGGCAGCCTGTTGCGGCGCTGGCAATCCGGATCTATTCGCAATTACGCAGCCTGGGTGGTCTTCGGATCGGTCTTGCTGCTGATCGTGATCGGACTCGCGGGAGGCGTGAAATGACCTTGCTGGATATCGTCATCGCGATCCCGCTGGTGGGCTTTCTCATTGCGATGCTGCTGCCAAAGGGGAATGCGCAGCTCATCCGCGTGTTCGCGCTGGGCGCATCGCTGGTGGCGTTCGTCGCCTCGCTGGGCCTGATCGGTCCATTCTGGTACGGCAATCCCGGTAAATTTGTCTTTGAAACCGACAAGCTCTGGATCTCGAGCCCGTCCATCCATTACCACGTCGCCATTGACGGCATCAGTCTGTGGCTCGTGGTCCTGTCCACGCTGCTGACGCCGATCTGCGTGCTGATCTCCTGGCGGTCCATCGAAAAACGCGCGAAAGAGTTCTTTGCATTCCTGCTGCTGCTGGAGTTCGGACTGGTGGGAGTCTTTTGCGCCCTCGACTTCTTCCTGTTCTATGTGTTCTGGGAAGTGGCGTTGGTTCCGATGTACTTCCTGATCGGCGTTTGGGGACACGACCGGCGGATTTATGCGGCGCTGAAATTCTTTGTATACACGATGGCCGGCTCGGTACTGATGCTGGGCGGCATCATCTACTTGTACTCGCGCGCGGGAAACACGTTTGATTACCCCACGATCCTCGCGGGCCTGCAAAGCGGCCGCATACCGCTCAGCTCCGCCGAGCAACTCTATCTGTTTTTGGCATTCTTCGTCGCTTTCGCCATCAAAGTTCCGTTGTTCCCGCTGCATACCTGGCTCCCCGACGCCCATGTGGAAGCGCCCACCGCCGGGTCCGTAATGCTGGCGTCCGTAATGCTGAAGATGGGCACCTACGGGTTGCTCCGCTTCTGCGTTCCATTGTTCCCCACTGCCGCGCGCGAGTGCGCGTCCTGGATTGTGGCGCTGGCGATCATCGGCATTGTCTACGGCGCGCTGGTGGCCATGGTACAGCCGAATATGAAGAAGCTGGTGGCGTACTCGTCGGTGAGCCATCTTGGATTCGTGGTGCTGGGCATCTTCTCATTCACGCAGCAAGGCTTCGACGGCGCGGTTTACCAGATGTTGAATCACGGCGTTTCCACCGGCGCTCTCTTCATCCTGGTCGGCTATCTTTATGAGCGCCGGCATTCGCTCGAGATCGCGTCCTATGGCGGCGTGGCCACCCCCGCGCCGAAGCTGGCGATCGTCTTCGCCGTCACCATGCTGGCCAGTATCGGGCTGCCCACCCTGAACAACTTCATCGGCGAGTTTCTCGTCCTGCAGGGCGCCACTCTGGTTCGCTTTGAATGGACCGTATTCGCCTCCATCGGCGTGATCCTGTCCGCGTGCTACATGTTGTGGCTATACCAGCGCGTGTTTCTTGGAAAGGCATCGGACGACATCACGCACCACATGTTCGAATTGCGCCCTCGCGAAATGGCTGCGATTGTCCCTCTGCTGGTGCTGATGGTCTGGATGGGCAGCTTCACGCAGAGTTTCTTGCCGTCCATTTCATCCTCTAACGCGCGCATTCTGGGACCCATCGAATCGGTGCAGGTCCGCAACGCGGCGCCGCCTCGAAACGCGCTGCTGGCTTCGCTGAAGGAGCTGCTGCATGCCCGTTAACTTCATGCCCTCCGGCGAGGATTACATCCGGTTTCTACCGGAAACCCTGTTAACGGCCTTCGGCACACTCATCATGGTGCTGGAGCCGTTCGTGCGGGACAAGGTGCGCAACCTTTTCGGGTGGTTCGCGTTTGTTGCGCTGGCGGCGGCGCTGGCGGCGTCCGTGCTGGCCGATGCGCACCGCGGCGCGGCGTTTTCCGGGATGCTGGTGATTGACGGTTTCGCCACTTTCTTCCGGGTGCTGGTGATCGCCGTGGGCCTGCTGACGGTGCTCTGTTCATCGCAGTATCTGAAGCGGGAGCAGGCGGCGTCGGCTGAATACAACGCGCTGCTGCTGTTTTCCGTGGTGGGCCAGTGCGTGATGGCATCCGCCAACGAACTGATCATGATCTTCATCGGTCTGGAGATCTCATCCATCGCCACTTACGTTCTAGCCGGCTACCTGCGCGACGACAAGCGCAACAACGAAGCCGCGCTGAAGTACTTCCTGCTGGGCAGCTTCTCGACGGCGTTCCTGCTCTACGGCATCGCCTGGATCTACGGGACCTCGGGGTCCACGAATCTCTCCATCATCCGGGCGTGGCTTTCGAATCCGGGCATCGAGCACAACCTGGTGCTGGTGGGCACCGCGGCAGCGCTTATGTTCGTTGGCTTCGCGTTCAAGGTTTCGGCCGCGCCATTCCAGGTCTGGGCGCCGGACGTATACCAGGGAGCGCCGGCTCCGGTCGCGCTATTCATGTCCGCCGGACCCAAGGCCGCCGCGTTCGCCATTTTCCTGCGAGTCTTCATGACCGCGTTTGACCCGATCAGCAGCCGCTGGGAACCTTTCGTGTGGTCGTCGGCGCTGCTCACCATGATGGTGGGAAATTTCGCCGCCTTGTTGCAGACCAACATCAAGCGGATGCTGGCATACTCGTCGGTAGCCCACGCGGGCTATATTCTCGTCGGCCTGCTGGCGCAGAACGCGATGGGCCACGCGGGCATTTTGTTTTATGTGCTGGCGTACACGTTTATGAACTTGGGCGCGTTCGGCGTTCTCATCGTGCTGGCGCGGCGCGGCGAGGAGCCGACCACGATTGAAGACCTGTCCGGCCTGTCGGAGCGGCAGTTCGGGCTGGCGATGCTGATGGCGGTGTTCATGCTGTCGCTGGGCGGCATTCCGCCG
>JAYTVY010000338.1:0-1781 GCA_043743755.1 Bryobacterales bacterium
TTTGCATTAGCTGCTGTTCAGCTCTCGCATCACCTCCTCCAAAGATCGGCCGGCCGCCAGGGCCCGCTGCAGCGCCTTGTGCAGGCGCTGTCTTTCCAGCTTCAGCAACTGCCGCGTCGTGAACGTCGCGCAAAAACCGGATGCGGTCAGCACCACGGCAATGGCTCCGGCCAAACTGATTCCCGGACCGTACGAGCGCATCTGCCGTAACTGCTCGGCATAGTCGGGCCGGTGCCGGCTTTGGCGCTCGAACAAGTGGCGCGCGTTGTAGATCATAAACACGAACACCAGCCGTGCCAGAACCGCTCCGTAGCTGTGTCCAGCCGGCCGGTCAATGTCCCAGGTCTGCGACAGCGAGCGAAACCCCTGATTCTCGATTCCCCAGCGGCCCCGATAGAAGCCGCGCACTTTCACTCCATACCTCCCCGGCGCCAGGCTGGTGATGTAATCGGTGCGGGAGATATCCTTGCCCTTCTTGTCCAGGATGGGAGCGCCATCGGCATGGGATTGGATGGCCACCACCACGTTCACTGGGATTTGGCGATCTGTCTCGTCGCTGATCAGAGTGATCGGCTGCAAGGCGGTGACACGCACCTTCTGCGTTTCCTTCCGTCCCGAGAATTGCCGTGGTTCCTCGAACTCGGTCCAAGGCCGGTCCGCCGCCTCCATCTGTCGTTGGATGTGACCGTTCAAATCCAGCTTCTCGTCTCGCACCCGGCTCACGAAATCGATGCCGTAATCCTGTTTGAGTTCACAGAATAAATCCGTCCCCCAGTAGCCGCGGTCCATCAAGAGAATCTTCAGCCACTCCCGCAACGGACCCATGGTGTGCTGCACCCGCGCCAATAGGCGGCGCAGCATGGTGATTTCACTTTCCTGCAACCCGCCCAGAACGTAGCCCACGATCAGTTCGCCATCCTCATGGACATTCAGCAGGACCAGCAACTTGTAGCCGTAAGCGCCGTCGCTGATGCGGTGTGCCCCTTCATATCCCTTGCCGTAGGGAATGATAATGTCATGTCCATCGACGGCATAGACTCCGCCCCGCAACCAGCGCTTGCGGCGGATGATCTCCAGGTGCTGCAGGAAACCGGTTTCTATATCCTGCTCGGTGAAACGACCCAGATGGTTCAACAGCGTTTCCGGATCGATCACCGTTTGATCCTTTTGTGCGCGGCTTTCGATCTTTGCGGCGGTGAAGCCGATCCGCTCCAGCAGATAGGCGTCTTTCAGCAGTGGGCCGCAGTTGGCGGGCGTGTCAATGCCCGCCATCTCCCGCAAACACTCCACTCCGTTGAGCAACCGGTAAGGAATGCCATTATTTTTCTTCAGCCCCGCCGGTCGCATTCCGGTGGCTGCGGCCCATAGTCCACTCCGCAGCATGAAATCCAACATGGCGTCGAAGCGCCCTCGCTCGGTGTCCCACACCTGAAAGGGACGTCCCTCTACGATGTCTTGCTCCACGCGCGGCCGATCCTTTTCCCAAACTCGGAAGCCGGATGCGCCAGGGGACCTGGACGAAGTATTTTCGGGTGCCATCATCCAATCTATTCTGAGGCTGGCGCGGCCCAATGTCCAGCAAAATCGAACAAGAACAATAAAAAATGTTTGGTTGGCTGCCGATGACTGCGCCCCTCACGCCGACTGCGACTGCCGCAACTTCTCCCACAACAGGTCCAACTCCGCAGTCATTTCCCGCCACTGCGCCAGCAGTTGTTGGAAGTTCCGGTGAGCGTCACATTGCTGCCGCACACTGTGCAATGCTTCCTTCTTGACGTAGG
>JAYTVY010000339.1:0-6100 GCA_043743755.1 Bryobacterales bacterium
GCCGTGGACCAGCACAATGAGGGGCTGCTTCCTGGAGCGGTCCAGATTTTTCGGGATAAAAGAGTAGCCGCGAATGATGAGCGGATTCAGCGCGCCGGGCGCCTTGGGATTGCGCGCGTGCGCCGGCGGCATGCTGGTGTACGTTACCTCATCCACTTCGGCGATGTCGCCGAGCCGCGTATGCCAGAGCAGATCGTCCACATGCTTGATCACTTCATCCCAGCGGCCTTCGGCGGGACGCTGAGCCGCCGGAACCGCGGGACGCGCCGCGGCCGGCGGGTCGTCCTGGGCACATACGAAAGACAGAGTCAGTGCAACGAACGCAATCGTTTTCATTAGTTCGATTCTACGCGGGTTGCGTCAGGCAGGGAAGTACTCGCGAAGGGTCGCGAAGAAGGCCTTGACCATATCCGTGGCGGTTTCGTTGGCCGCCTTTTCGCCTTGCGGCCCCACGCCGACTACTACCCGAACCAGCGAAGTGTCGGTATGGTTGTAGCGCAGCGCATCGGCTACCGAGAACACCGCCGCCTTGTATTCGCTGGCCACGACTCGATCCCGCGACTGGTACCAGTACAGAACCACGCTCTTGTATTCGCCCTTGGATACGATGTAGCGGTTCACCCCGATAGGCTGGGTGCGGCCTGGAACGTCGAGGGCGATGGTGTCGGACACGGTCCAGATCCAGCCGGAGCCGGGCAGACAGTTCTTGGGAGAGTGCGGCGTCTGGCCAGCGCGCTGGGAGCGCCAGTATGCGACGTAGAAATTGGCTCTGCGGCCGGAGACGTCTTCATAGTCGCGATTCAGATAGTCGTCGGCCCGTAGAACGGCTTGCACTTCGGGCTCCATGACGCCTTGCGCGGTCATGTGCCAGCCGCCCACTTGCTGCGGGAATCCGTCCAGCGGGCGCGAAAGCGGAATAACTTCGCCGCGCGCGAAGCCGTATAGCAAGCACGCTTGCGCGATCAAGACCACGCTGAGAATAATCACCGGCGGGCGCGTGAAGAAGGATCTTGTCTGCTTAGTTTGCGGCATGTCCGCCTCGATATTTTCTGTAGATCCAATTAATAACTTGATGCGCGGCGATCAGCATCGCCAATGCCACGATGAAGAGGACCCAGCCCTCCGCCGTGTGGAAGAAGCCCTGGGCGAGATCGGCCCGATACTCGCTCAGCAATCCGGTGAGCGTCACGCGGGCAGAGTTTGCCGCAATCGCGATGGGCACGGTTGCCGCCAGCAAAGCCCAGCGCATCCACTGCTTGGCATCGAAGAAGTATGCATACACCAGCGACAGAAACGAAAGCGAAAGCAGGGATCGGATGCCGCTGCACGCCTCCACTACGCTCAGCCGCTGGCTGGCCAGTTCCAGGACGTTGCCATCGCGCAGGACTGGAATCCCGAAAAGGCTGAGAAAAGTCTCCGCTACGCGCGATGCGAACAACTGCAACGGCAGCGTGATGCGGGCGTAGATCATGGCCGGGATGGGAATCATGAAGAGCAGCAGAAATAGCGGGAAGGCCAGTATCCGAAGCACCTGTGCTCCGCACAAGAAGAGAATCGCGCCCACCAACGCTATCAGGAAGCCAACGCGCGACACCACGATCTGCGCGCCCAGCGTGCCCACCATTAACAGGAATGTGCTGAACACGACCAGCGCCAGGCCCCAATAGTTCGTGGATATCTTGGCGGAGGCTAAGTCGCCGCGCCGCTGCCAGGCGATGTATCCGGCGACAACGGGTACGAAAAACCCATGCCCCATGTCCTCATCGTTGAGCCATTGATGCACCAGGTAATTGAGGACGCCCGCATAGCCCAGAATCAGGAGCGCGCCGAACCAGAAAATGGCCTTCCAGGGCAGGCGAACCGGACCTGAGGGAGCCGTCTCACTCCCGGGAATGCTATCGGCGTACGTGGCAGCCATGCGCTCCGAACCAGACCATCAGCGGCGAAGGATTCAATTCCGATCCCAGCGCCGTTATCATCCAAGCGGCTGCGGGGACTAGAATAAGTTGTGACCGCTCTGCGTTTTTTGGCCTTCTTGATTGTAGCATCGAACCTTCCAGGCGAGACCGCCATTTTTCCGTTGAAAGACGTGCGCGCAGGCCAACGGGGCATTGGAAGAACCGTGTTTTCAGGCAATAAGATCGAGGAGTTCCAAGTGGAGGTGCTGGGCGTACTGGACAACCTGGGGCCCAAGCAGTCCGTGATTCTGGCGCGCCTCTCGGGCGGACCGCTGGAGCGGACCGGGGTGATGCAGGGAATGAGCGGGAGCCCCGTTTATATCGACGGGCGGCTGGTGGGCGCGGTGGCGCTGGCGTTTTCGTTCTCGAAGGAGCCCATCGCCGGGATCCGCCCCATTGAGGAGATGCAAGCCGTGGGACGCGGCCGCGGTTTTCCAGCGCTGGCGCCGGCCAAGACCGCGGTGAATATGGGAGGCGGGAAATTCGACGGCGAGAGCAAACTGATTGAAATCGCCACGCCGGTTTCGTTCGGCGGGTTTACTTCCACTACGCTGGATCAGTTCGCTCCGCAACTCCGCGGCTTCGGGCTGGAGCCGCGACAGGGCGTATCCAGCGGGGGCCATCTTCCGGCCAAACTGGGGAATCCCGATCGGTTGCGTCCAGGCGACATGATCACCGTACAGCTGCTTTCAGGCGATCTCAGCATCGGCGCGGAGGGCACCGTCACCGACGTGGACGGCAGCCGAATTTTGGCGTTTGGGCACCGGTTCATGTCCGTGGGCGATACCGAGCTTCCGTTCGCCAGGGCCGAAGTGCTCACGCTGCTGCCGAATCTTTCCACTTCGTTCAAGATTTCCTCGGCCCGCGAATGGATGGGAACTATTCTGCAAGATCGCAGCACGAGCATTTACGGCGAAGTGGGCCGCAAGGCCGCTACCGCGCCGCTCACCATTACGCTGCACGGCGCCCAGGGCCCGACATCGGTCTATCATATGGAAACCGTAAATGACCGGCTGCTGACGCCGTTCATCCTGCAGATGGCGCTGTTTTCGTCCATTGACGCCACGGAGCGAACGCTGGGCCTGGGAAGCTTCACGGTGCGCGGGTCGGTGGATTTTGAAGGGCTGCCTTCCTTGAAGCTGGACAACACGTGGTCCGGCGATTTCAACGTGCCGCTGCTGGCATCCACTGGAATCTCAGTGCCGCTGGCCACCGTGCTGGCGTCCGGTTTCGATGGACTGCGCATCAAGAATATCTCCGTGGAGATAGATGCCGCGGAGAAGAAACGCGTGCTGCAGATCGATCAAGTGACGCCCTCGCGGCGGGAAGTGCATCCGGGGGAAACCGTCGAGTTGATGGTTACGCTGGCGGGAGAGAATGGAGCGGAGGTGCAGAAGACCGCCCGTTACACTGTGCCCGCGGGCGCGCCCGCGGGGACTCTGCAGATCACAGTGGCGGACGCCTCCAATAGCAATCTGCTGGACTTGCAGCAGCTGGCATCGGGTCCGGCGAAATCGCCCAGCCAGCTGATCGGGTTTCTCAACGCACTGCGGCCAAACACCAAGGCCTATGCGCGCATCTGGCGCAGCGATCCGGCGTATCAAGTGCAAGGGCAGGACCTGCCGGATCCACCGCCCTCCGTGGCGCTGATACTGGCAAAGGCGCAAGGCACTCCGCAGACCTTGAATTTGACGCTGCACGGCTCCAAAGTGGCCGAGCTGGCGCTGGATACGGGCGATTATTTCGTGACTGGATCGAAGACGGTTCAGGTGGAAGTGAAAGAATGAAGCGACGTTTCACCAGATTCGCCGCGGCTGTTCTCATGTGCGCCACAATTGTGGCCGCGGCCACCACAACGACATGGGAGATGAACTCCTATCAAGACTTCGTTAGAGGAAAATTCTCCGGCGTAGCGCTGGATCGCGATGGAAGGCTGTTGCTGGCGCCCAAACTGGAGACGGTGTTCGCCTCCGGCCAGCCCGTGATCTGGGCGGTGGCGCAAGCGCCCGACGGATCGCTTTACGCAGCCACGGGACATCGGGGACATGTATACAAGGTGGCGCCGGATGGAACCAGCTCCAGCGTGTGGACCTCCGAGCAGCCGGAAATATTCGCAATCGCGGTGGATGCGGCGGGGATCTTGTATGCCGCCAGCTCGCCGGATGGGAAAGTGTACCGGATTGAGAACGGGAAAGCCTCCGAGTTGTTCGCACCCAAGGCGAAATACATCTGGTCGCTCGCGATGGCAACGGATGGCACTCTGTATGTGGCGACCGGCGAGCCGGCTAATGTGTACCGCGTGCGGTCGGGAAAAGGCGAGCTTTACTATGAGACAGGACAGTCTCATGTCACGTCACTGGCTCTGGATGCGGAGCAGCGGGTCCTGGCCGGCTCCGAGCCGAACGGTATCCTGTACCGGATAACAGCCAAGGACAAAGCTTTCGTTCTGTACGACGCGAGTCTGCCGGAGATTCGATCCATCGTGCCTATGCCGGATGGAACCATTTATGCGTCGGCCATGGGCGGTTCGCTGCTCAACCGCACCAATCCGCTGGCCGGGGGCGCTACCGCGGCATACAGCATGACAGTGACTGGCGCGTCCACCAGCATTACCGTTTCCGATACGCAGGCTGGGCCCGATCTGAAGCCGAAGGCCGATTCGAAACCAGCGGCGCCGAGTGTGGTTCAAAGCGCGGGAACCGCGGCTCCGGTGGTGGACGTAGCGGGCGTCGAGAAGTCGGCGGTGTACAAGATCAATCCGGATCTGACAGTGGAAACCGTTTGGAGCTCGAAAGAAGAGAATGCCTACGGTCTGCTGATCCGGCCCAATGGTGAGCTGCTGGTGGCTACCGACGGACAGGGGCGCATCTATCGTCAAGGCGCGGATCGGAAACCGGCGTTGCTGGCGCAAACCAACGAGGGCGAGACGACGCGGTTGCTGGCGGATTCCAAAGGGCTGCTGGCATCCACCGGCGATGCGGGCAAGCTGTTCCGGCTGGGCGACACGCCGGCAGCGAACGGGAGCTATGAATCGCCCGTGCACGATTCGGCAAGCGTGGCTCGCTGGGGACGTCTGACGTGGCGCGCGAGCGGAGGCCGCGTGGCGTTCCAGACTCGCACGGGCAATTCCGCGCGCCCGGACAAGACCTGGAGTGACTGGTCGCAGCCGATCGCGGATTTATCCAGCTCGGTGGTGCGGAGTCCGAACGCACGCTACATCCAATGGCGCGCCGATCTGAGTGGGCCCAAACCAGTCATTGAAAACGTCAGCATCGCCTATTTGCCGCAAAATAATCCGCCCGTGGTGCGAAGCATCACGGTGGGCACGCAGGCCGCGGCGCCAGGCGCGCTGAAGAGCTCTTCCAGCAGTCCGATTTCGGCGGCGTATAGCGTCACGGTGACGGATACAGGCGAGGCGCAGTCCAGTTCCGCGGGAACGCCTACGCAAACGCTGGCTCGAGGGTCGGGCGGACAGATTCAAGTCACCTGGCAGGCGGACGATCCGGATGGCGACCGCGTCGCATACACGGTTTATTTCCGCGGCGAGGAAGAGCAGGAATGGAAAGTGATTCGCGCCAACATCTTCGAGAATTCCGTATTGCTGGATGGCGATGTGCTCGCGGATGGCCGCTATTTCTTCCGCGTGGTTGCGACGGACCGGCCGTCGAACGATGCCGCCTCGGCGCGTCAGGCCGAGTTGGTGAGTTCGCCGGTGCTGGTGGATAATACGCCCCCGGTGGTCACGCTGAGCGCGCCGGTGCGCACGGATAGCCACGTGGAGCTGAATGTGGATGCGGTGGATCGCACGTCCCCATTGCGCCGCTGCGAATACTCGCTGGACGCCGGTCCATGGATGCCCGTTGAAGCAGTGGATGGAGTCACCGATTCACCCCGGGAACAGTTCCATATCGCCATCGACAGACTGAGGGCGGGGGAGCATTTGATCGTGGTGCGCGTTTACGACACGGCGAATAATGCGGGCCTGGCCAAAACAGTAGTCAAGTAACAAACAGCACTCAACAAGTAACCAAGAAGCCTTCAACAAGTACCAAAGAGCTCTAAACAATTAGACAAATTTGTGCTTAACGTGGGGCGGCGCCGTACGGTATCCGTTCGCCCAGGCCCCGGCCGGCTTTTGTTGC
>JAYTVY010000340.1:0-3002 GCA_043743755.1 Bryobacterales bacterium
TCGTGAAATCCATCCAGATCGATACACTTCCCATTCACTTCGTTGAACTGGTTCCTGGAATAGGTGGTCTTGTCGACATTTCCCGCCGTGTCGATGGCCACCGGTATTCCGCCGTTCTCCAGATCCACGGTTTCCACCGGATAACCGATGCGCGTTCCGCGATTCCCAGTCACCTGAATTTCCGTACCGTGTCCCACCTGGATCGCATCGCGACCGATCTGATCGAAATGATTCCGCTCGATCCATCCGCGCGCGTTGCGAGGCGATTTGTACCGCGAATGCGTCCACACGGCGTTCCCCAGCACATTCTTGAAAGCGGAATCGGCCACCCGGAAATTCTCGCAGCCCTCTTCGAACAAAATCCCGCCCGAGGTATTATTCCTGCCCAGAGTATTTCTCCCGCCACTGTTCGACACCGCCGAACGCCGCACCGTAACATCCTTGGAGCGGCTCACCAGGACCGCGAATCCGGCGATCTCGGACAGGCTCACGTGGTCCAATGTGACTGCCTCGCTATCCTCGATCAGAATTCCGTTGTCGCTGAACGATTGCGCGAACTCAGCGCCGCTGGGCGGTATAGGCCGGCGTTTCTCCAGCGTTTGACGGTTGCCGCCGATGAGAAGATTTCGCACCACCACGCGCTTACAAGCTTTACACGACAGGATCGCGCGGCCCTGAAACCCAGGACCAGCGCGCAGAACCGCGCCGTTGCCTTCGATAGTCAAATCGTGCGCTCCCCGCGGGATCTTCATCTCGCTAGAAATCTCCGTGACCTTGGCGGGAAAATGGACCACGCCCGTCTTCGGAATCGCGAGAACCAGAAAGAGCAGGACCAAATGGTATTCTACCTGGCATGATCGAACTTCGCGGCGTCACGCTGCCGCCCTTCGACGGATTCACGGCCGCCGTTCCAGACGGAGCTGTCATCGGCATCATCGGGGAAGAAGCCGCGGGCCAGTCCACGCTGTTGCGCCTCGCAGCAGGTCTTTTAGCCCCGGTAGCCGGCGAAGTAACCGCCGGTCCGGTCCGCCGCTACATCGGTTTCGAAGATTCGCTCAATTTCGCGGCCGCCGATGTACTTGCGCTGGATCACGCCTTTGCCCCACACGACGCGCTGGTCCGCGCACGCGCGATCGTCGAACTGGACCGATTGCGCGGCAGCGGCGCCACTATCCTCATCGTTTCGAATGAGCATGAACTGCTCCGCGCGCTGTCCGACGAAATCTGGTGGCTCGAGCTGGGACGGCTCCGTGAGCGCGGGCACCCGGCCCAAATCCTGGGCAATTTCCAGCGCCACATTGCCGCGAAGTTTCGCTCCTGGGGCGAGACGGTGGCCGAACCTCTATCGCCGTCCTTGCGCCGCGGCGACGGACGGGGAGAAATCGTGTCGCTGGAAACACTGGGACAAGATGGAAAACCAACCATCGTCCTGCAGAGCGGCGAGTCCGCATCCATCCGCGTCCAAATCCGCTACCGCGACCGCGTCGAGAACCCGGTGATCGGCATCATGATCCGCACTCGTTTCGGTTTCGAAGTTTATGGCACCAATACCGAGCTGGAGCAAATCCATCTCGGCCCGGTGAACGCCGGCGAAAATCTAACACTCGCCTTCGCATTCCGCTGCGACCTGTGCCCCAATCAGTACACCCTCACGGCCGCCTCGCATGACCCTGATGGCACGGCGCATGACTGGCTGGACGATGCGATTGCATTCTCCGTCGCGGATTCCCGCTACACAGCGGGCGTAGCCAACCTCCGCGCGCAGGTAAGCCTGTAACGAGCTACTTGCCTTCGAGAATAAATGTAGCGGCCACGCCGGACAGCGTTGAGAAGCCGCTCTGAGTGGCCGCGCTCAGCCAACTGGAGCAGCCCTGCACTTTTCCCAGATAAGAATGCGGGTGCACGTCAACGCGCATCTGGCGCATTTCCAGATGGCCGTACTGCAGGAGCGGAAAGAGATCATGCACCGGCTCCAATGCTTCCTGCACCACGTACGGATTCCGCATCGCGGTCTTCAGAGCCTTCTGCCATCCGGCTTCGTCCACTTCCGAGCCGCGGAATGAATCGTTGTCGGGCGAATCGTCGTTGGGGCGCAGCACCAGCTTCTCGCGGTTCTGCAGGATAAACTCCGGCAGATCCACTTCCTCGTCATGCCATGTGGTTTTGGCGGCTGTGACCACGCGGGTCCAAGGTACGAATTCCCGGATGGTGCGCTTTTCAGCAGCCGGGAAGCTCGCCGTAATGGTTTCGTCGGTGAGCAGATCGAAGATCGCTTTCTTTTGGGCCAGTTCAGAACGGAAGCTGTTTACCATGCACACCGCGCCTTCGCGATATGCCCGCAGCAAAGGATGCGTCAGATCATAGCGCACCAGGAATTCTTGTACCTTGATCCGGCGGAAAATCAGGTCGATCGCGAAATCACCCGCGCGCAGAACGTTGTTGCGATATTCGAGTTGTTCGGGCGAAACCACGGTGGTCTCAAATCCCGCGGTACGGAAAAATTCGGCGATCAAAACGTTCTCGCCGGACTCGGCGGTCTGGAACGGCTGTCTGAATTCCAGAATGGCGATGCGCGGCTTCTTGTTCTTGCCGCCCCATTCCTTGTAAGCCTTCAGAATCGCCTGCACCAGGTGTTTCATCCCGGGAAGCCGGGTCAAAGTATATTTTTTGCGGAACGCCTTCATCGGACCCGCGTCGTAAAAGAGCTCGGACAAAGCTTCGCCATAGGCCACGCCTGTCGGCGTGTCCGGAGCATACTGCGCGAAGCGCATGGTCCCGTTGTGCATGTGCGTATCGAGCAGCGAGGTTACCGAGAAAAACGGATAGCCCGGGTCAACGGCAGCCAGCATCTTTTCAGCCGGCAACAGTTCCATGCGCGCCATCAGCGCCGGACTCGCCAGCGCCATGGTCTCCACCCGATTAATGGCGCCCGACAGAGTTTCCGCCGCTTTCACCAATCCGGTGTACTGCCGCCGCGTGATAAAATGTGGACGTAACACCGG
>JAYTVY010000341.1:0-2457 GCA_043743755.1 Bryobacterales bacterium
GCGGTCACTTGGCTCCAACCTCCCACGTCGTTGAGCAACAGCGGAACGGCGATTACGACGATGGTGGTCACCAGTCCGCCGATGATGAGATCCAAATAAGCTACCGACGCCATTCCGGCAGCGGCGGTGAAGACGATTACGAAGCTGGCGATGATGTAGCGCCCGGTGACACGGTCCAGCGACGGAAAGATCAGGTTCAGAACGTCGCCGCCCCCGATGAATTGATAACTGGTAATGATCGTGTAGGAAATCACGATGGCGATGGTAGCCAGCACCCGCGCCGTGGCGTTGTAGCGGGTCTCCAGAAGATCCGGCACCGTGAATTGCGCAAACCGCCGGGCCCTGCCTGCAATCAGCGCGATAACAATCAGGCCGGCCCATCCTCCGGCCGGTTGCCAGAGCGCGGCGTAACCATTCTTGTAAGCGTTCTCCCCACCCGCGAATAAGCTGCCCGCGCCGATCCACGACGACAGCAGCGTGAACACCAGCACCCACCAGGGGAGCTTGCGCCCGGCCACCAAAAAATCGGCACGGTTCTTGATGCCGAATGTCTTGACCACCGTGACCACGCACAGCGTACCCACGACGATGCCCAGAACGATCGCATAGATCGTCATACGGTCAGCACGACCTTCCGGTAATGTACGCGCGCATTCAAGTTCAGCACCCCGGCAATATCTTTCGTATCCACCACACGGAAGTCCAGAACCTCATCCAGCCAGTCCTGACTCAGCCCATCCGAATATTGCGTGGCTACCGTCAGAGTATACTCCTGACGGCTCAGCAGACAGTCCAGCTCGAATTCTACTTCCACCAGCTCGCCCGGTTCAAATCGCCCGAGGTGCATTTGCTCGACGCGCGTATTGGTGCCGAACACGTCCATTCCGATCCGGTTACGAATGAGAATTCCCACCACCGGATTGTCCACGGACTTGTAGAACTCGGCGCGCACGCGGATGGTCATGGGCTGCCCGTTCTGAAACGCGCGGCAAGGGACTCCTTCGCGATTCAGAATTTCGACATCCACCACGCGGCTGGCTCCATCGCCGTGCCGGAAGCTGGTCTTGGCGCCGGGTCCCGTGCCACCGGTCTCCGCGCGCCTTCCGCTCTCGCGATCGAGTACGTATCCCACGTATTGGTTCACCGCATCCTTAGGGGTGCCTTCCATCTCGACACGCCCGTCCAGCATCAACACGGCGCGGTCCGCCAGCCGCTTGACCAGCCCCAAATCGTGGGAAACCAGCAGAACCGTGACTTTCCGCTGCCGCAGCTCCTCGAATTTTTGGATGCATCGCCCGGCAAAGAGCGCGTCGCCCACGGCGAGCGCTTCGTCGACGATAAGAATCTCCGGATCGACATGGATGGCGGTCGAGAAGGCCAGCCGCACGTACATGCCGCTGGAATATTCTTTCACGGGGCGGTCAATGAACTGCCCGATCTCGGCGAATGCCTCAATCTTGGGAAACAGCCGCTCCATCTCGCGGCGCGGCAGACCGAGGATCTCTCCATTCAGGAAGACATTCTCGCGGCCGGTGAACTCCGGGTTGAACCCCGCGCCCAACTCCAGCAGCGCCGCTACCCGGCCGCCTAACAGAACCCGGCCCGAGGTGGGCTGGAGGATTCCACTGATAATCTGCAGCAAAGTGCTTTTGCCCGAGCCGTTAGGCCCCAGGATTGCGAGGACCTCGCCGCGCTCCACCCGCAGGTTCACGTCCTTGAGCGCCCAAAATTCGGGCGTATGGCCGCTGCGCCACACGCGCTCAAACGGATGCCGGTAGAGACGATAGAGCTTGGAAACGTTCTGGACTGAGATCACGCCGCACTGCCAGTGTACCGTGCTAGCGCTACCCGAATTGGGCGCTCCTGCGCGACTCCTGCGGTAGCGGCACCGGATACCCGACCAGGCAGAACTGATCCAGCGCGAACAACACCACCGACTCGAACCCATCTCCCTCGGCCATGCGCGCCTCCTTCAACCACGCCGTGTTCGAATCCTCGATTCCGACCAGATGGCTCCGCGCAGAGGCCGGAAACCCCAGCGCCGCGCCCGCCTCGATGGTGGTCTTGCTCTTATCCAAGTCGCGAGTGAACGTATAGGTGAAACTTTCGGTTTTCAGGCAGGCCAGCGCTTGTGGCGTCCAATCGGCATGCGGATAATTCACGACCTGATTCCAGGCTCCCGCATTCACATCCGTCGGGTAGAGCACTTCGAACCGGCACGCCGGATACGTGGCGCGCACGAAGGCCATGACGGCCGTGGTGAACGCTCCAATCAACCCCGGTAAGAAGGCGGCTTCGTCGGCCGCCGACGCGGGATCGGTCGTGTTGGTATGGATCACCTGCATATCCCTGCCGAACTGCGTCCGAAATGTGCTGGTGGTGTAAGCATCGTAGAACGGTAATCCCGAGCCATCGTCTGGGAAATACCACCACTGCACTTCGCCGAACTGCTGGAAA
>JAYTVY010000342.1:0-4804 GCA_043743755.1 Bryobacterales bacterium
CGCACCACATAATCCCGGCGCTTGCGATACTCGGCCAGCATCACGGGAATGGATTCCTGCGGACCGCGCAGGGCCTCAATCGCCGCCTTCTGCGAAATCGATGTGGGGTTGGACGTGGTGTGGCTCTGCAGCTTCAACATCGCATCGATCAGCGGCTTCGGCGCCAGTGCGAATCCGACGCGCCATCCGGTCATCGAATAGGTCTTGGATAGCGAGCCGGCCACGATGACATTTTCCTTGGCGCCCGGCTGGGCGGCGATGGAAAAGGGCTCGTCCTCGTACAGGAAACGGCAGTAACACTCATCGGTCATCAGCCGCACGCCGCGCCTGGCGGCGAGCTGGTAGATTTTGGCGAACTCGGCCTGGCTCAAGACGGCGCCGCTGGGATTGCCCGGCGAGTTGATAATCAGCAGGCGCGTGCGGTCACTGATGTAAGGCTCCAGCATGTCGGCCGTGAAGGTGAATCCTTCGGCTTCGTCGGTGGGAACGAACACGCACTTGCCGCCCGCATAGTTTACGACGTCCTTGTAGGTCACCCAGTACGGCACCGGGATCAGCACTTCATCGCCGGGCTCGACGATGGCTTGCATGATATTGAAGATGGCGTGCTTGCCGCCCACCGTGACCATGCACTCGGACGTCGCGTAGTCCGTACCGTAATCGGTGCGGTGGCGCTCGCAGATGGCCTTCTTCAGCTCCACCGTTCCGCCCGTCGCCGTATACTTCGTGAAGTTGGCCGCGATGGCGTCCACCGCGGCCTGCTTGATGTTCTCCGGCGTGGGGAAGTCGGGCTCGCCCGCGCCGAAATCCACCACGTCGACACCTTCGCGGCGCAGACGATCGGCTTCCGCCGCTACCTTCATGGTGGAGGACTCGCTGATCAGCGAAATCCGCTCGGCCAGTTCGACACTTGTTTGCATTGAGGGTTCAGTTATCTCCGAGGAGTCTTTTTTTCAGTTTACTCTCTACCGAGGCCGGCACCAGGCCCGAGATGTTCCCTCCAAACGCGATTACCTCCTTCACCAGCTTGGAACTGATGAAGGAGTACGCCTCGCCCGCCATCAAGAACACGGTCTCGATCTCCGGCCGCAGACGCCGGTTCATCAAGGCCATCTGCAGCTCATACTCGTAATCGGAGACCGCGCGGATGCCCCGGATGATAAAGCTGGCGCCCTGCTCGGCCGCGAATTCCACCAGCAGGCCGTCGAAGGAGCTCACCTCCACATTGGGAAGATGAGTCACCACCTCGCGCAGCATTTCAATCCGTTCGGCGACGCTGAACAGCGAAGTTTTCTCGTCGTTGCGGAGGATGCCGATGATCAGATGGTCAGCCAGGCGCGCAGCCCGCGCGATTACGTCCAGGTGGCCGTTGGTGATGGGGTCAAACGACCCTGGATAGACCGCGACCACGCGTTTTGAGATCAAGGCTTGCCTTCGCCAGGATGGTAGGTGCGCTCGGCGTTGGCTTTGATCTCGGCGAGGTCGAACCAGGCGGGTTTGAACTGCTGTTTCGCGTACAGCTCGGACTGGTCGAAATAGTGCTTCGAATGCGTATCCGAGTTCTCGCCGAACACCAGGATCGAGCGGGCCTTGGGCGCCGGGGCAAACTCCACCACGGAGATGAACGAATGTCCCGCAACTCCGTAGCGGCGCTTCTGGCCTTTCTGCGGCCGCGAATAGAAGTTGAACACGATGCCCACGTCGCCCGGGCCGCCCGCCACCGGCAGGCTGACTGCCGCGTCGTCGAAAGGCTCGGCGCCGCCCGATTGCCGGCGCTCCAGACGGTTCAGGTCGCCATAAGGGACCTTCCAGGTTCCGAAACTCGCCTCCAGATCCGCAACCACCTGCTCCAATGAGGCCAGCGGCTCTTGCTTCGGCTTGGCCGCTGGAATCACGGCCGTGCCTTTCTGCTTTTCATGCCACAACAGGTAGAGCGTCATGGGCACCGAATCGATGCGGCTCACGTGGTCCCAGTTCCGCAGAAGCGCCACAGGTTCCTCCAGCCTGGCGGTTTTAGCCTGATCCCAGGCAGCGGCCAGCGGCGGAATTTCCGTCTCGGCCTCGATTACATAAGTATCGAATCCCGCTTTGGCCCATTCATCGAACGTGAACTTGTCCTTGTTGAACAGGATGCGCCGGGAGATGCGCGCCCGCGCATTGTCGGGCTCGCCCACCATGTACGGCGGATACTCCCGCGCGTCCGGATTTCCGAACGCGGTGGTGGCGAAGGGCGTGGAATTGCAGTTCTGCAAGAAGCCGGTTTTGGGATTGGTCATCTGGGGCAGTTCATTGAAGGTGTGATAGCCGTGCCACTCGGTTTCCGAGGTGCTTCCGTCCACCGCTTTCGACCAGTCGAACTTCGTGGACCGCTTCGGCACCGCCCCGTTATACACGTAAAAGATATTCCCCTCGCGATCCGCGTAGACGGCGTTGAACATGGGCACGGCAACCGCCGACATGGCTTGTTTGAATTGATCCAGGCTGCGAGCTTTGCTCATGGCGTACCACTCGGCTAGCTGGCCGCCTTCCTCGAACTGAGCCATTCTCACCGTGAGGAATTTCCCGTTGCGCTTCGCGACTACCGGCCCGTGATGGGTCTTGCGGAATGTATAGGATTTGTCCGCCAGACCATTCGCGCCTTTTACCCGGATGATTTCGGTCCATTCGGTGGCCTTCCGCCATGCGCCGTCGTAACGGTAAGCCAGCGGATCCTGCGGATTGTCGAAGGCTTCCTCCCACAGGTCCACGATGTCAGGGGCATTTACCGTGTGGCTCCATCCCAGAACGTCGTTGTGCCCGATGGTGGGAAACGCGGATCCGAAGAAGGAGGCGCCGGACATGTTCAAGCCTTCGTCGCTGTGCACATGCCCTTCGTACCACTGGCCGACGCCGAAGAAAGGCTGGTGCGGATTGATGAACAGCATCGCGTGGCCATTTGCGCTCTTGGAGGGGGCCACGGCCCACATGTTGGATCCCTGGGTCTCGGCCAGGGCGGGGAGCGGCTGGAAGTTCCGAGCGGTGGGCGATTGTCCCAGCGCGCCGGTCATGTCGGAGGAGTTCAGTCCGCTCTTGCGGAAGATGAACTGGTGGTATAGCGCGTAGCGATTGAATGCGAAAATCATCCACGGCTCGAATTTCGAGATGATCCGCGGCTTCACCTGGGGATTGCGTTCCAGGTAGTAGTTCAACCCCGCCGCGGTTGAGTCCACCAGATCCTTCAGCCGCGGAGTGAGCCGCTCATACTCGGCTTTGGACAGGCGCGTGACTTCCAGGGCGCGCACCAGTTGGTCATCATTCAACGCGCTCTCGCCGTGGACTTCCGCGGCGCGCCCCAAGGCCCGGATGTAGCCGTCTTCCACCTGCCAGAAATTGTCCTCGGCTTGCGCATAAGCATACCCGAAAGCGCAGCTTGCATCGGTGGGCCCGTAAACATGCGGCACGCCCCAGGTGTCGCGATAAATGGTCACCGAGCGGGCGAGCTTCTCAGGCGAAGCGCTCAACGCGGGCAGCAGAGTCAGGGAAAGTGCGCATATCAACCAGGATCTTCGCATTCCTGTATTGTACGTCCCGGATGGTTACGCGGCGCGCCGGTCTTGTTGAACTTTGCGAGGGACAGCGCGCGAGAGATTTCAGGATTGCGCATGAACCAGCGCCATTCCCGTACGGAGATTTTCAGCGCTCAGCAGGATGATGCCGGTGTCGATTCCGAGCACGTCGGAATCCACCCAGCCGGTGGTGGGATTGAAGGCATCGCAGAAACCGTAGCGGTCGCGCATCGCGTTCAGCGCCGGGATCGAAATATCCGGCGTGAACATCAGCCTCCCAACCTCTATCGCGAGACGAAACCCTGCCCTCGGCCGTCCGAGGAGTCTGTTTATGGACGCGTTTCGGGTAAATGTGTTGCTATATTTCGTCGTACAATTCCCCAATGGCGACGCTGGTAGTTACGCAACCTGCCCGCGCGGACGTTCCGAATTCGGTCAGCGGGCCGGAACGGCTAGTCTCGCTGGATGCCTTCCGGGGCTTCACCATGATCTGCATGCTGGGCGAAGGCTTCGGGCTGACGGCGTTCCAGATCGGGCTGGCGAACCAGTTCCGGCACGCCGATTGGGACATCGCAATCCCTTCCGGCATGCATTTCTGGGATCTAATCCAGCCGTTCTTCATGTTCATTGTGGGCGCGGTGATGCCGTTCTCATTCGCGCGGCGATGGGCGGCGGGAGAACCTTGGCCGCGCAGTCTGCGGCACGTATTGCGGCGGAGCGCGCTGCTGATCCTGTTCGGGCTGATCGCGCGCTCCATTCAGGCCAATCGGCCGGTAATCGATCTGATTAACGTGCTGGCGCAGATTGGATTTACGTACCTGGCGGCATTCCTGCTGCTGCGAAAATCGTGGCGCGTACAGGGCGCGGCGGCGCTGGCGCTGCTGGCCGCGCATTGGGCGCTGTATCAGTTCGTTCAGGCTCCGGGCGTCACGGGGCCGTGGGCGAAAGACGCGAATATCGGGTGGTATTTGGACGGCTTGCTTCTCGGTAAACACTGGGGCGGGTCATACGCCACCATCAACTGCCTGTCCTCGGCGGCCAATACGATATTCGGCGTGATGGCGGGCGGGCTGCTGGCCTCGGCGCTGCCGGCATCGCGGAAGTTGCGAGTGCTGGCGGTGGCCGGCGTTCTGGCGTTCGCCGCCGGGCTGGCGCTGAGCCCGCTGATTCCCATCAACAAGAAGATCTGGACGGCATCGTTCGCGCTTTACAGCACCGGGCTGACCCTGCTCGCGCTGATGCTCTTTTACTGGTTCTTC
>JAYTVY010000343.1:0-2447 GCA_043743755.1 Bryobacterales bacterium
CAACTCCCCCCGCGCCGAGGTCTCTCAATTCTAGACGCCGCCGAAGCGATCCTAGAAGGCGGCGCAGCCATCCTCCAACTCCGTCATAAAGGATTCTTCGCCCGCGACATCTTTCAATGCGCGCTACACATCGCGCGCCTTTGCCGCCAAGCCGCCGTCCCCTTCGTCATGAATGACCGCGCGGACATGGCGCGCCTCCTGGATGCCGGCCTCCACCTGGGCCAGGACGATCTGTCCCCGGCCGATGCGCGTAAAGTAGTGGGGAGCGGCGCAATGATCGGTTTCTCGACTCACAATGAATCGCAGCTCCGGGCGGCAGCGGCCGAGCCGGTGGATTACCTCGCCTTGGGCCCGGTATTCGCCACCGGATCGAAGGCCAATCCGGACCCGGTGCTGGGCCTTGAGGAGCTGCGGCGTCTGCGTCCTGTTTCGAAACTCCCGCTGGTGGCGATCGGCGGCATCACGCGCGCGACAGCGGTGCAAGTGCGGTCCGCGGGCGCGGATTCGGTAGCGGTGATTGGGGACCTGTTCCCAGAAGAAGGCGCGCGGAAGGGACTGCGCGCCAGGACGGAAGAATGGCTACGACTACTAAGCAAGTAAGCCCGGGCCTGGTGAAGGGCCTCGGGCTGATGGACGCCACCACGCTGGTGATCGGCTCCATGATCGGCTCGGGAATCTTCATCGTTTCGGCGGATATTTCGCGGCAGGTGAATTCTCCCGGTTTGCTGATTGTGGTGTGGGTAGCCACGGCGCTGCTGACCATCGTGGCGTCATTGTCTTATGGCGAGCTGGCCGCCGCCATGCCGCGCGCCGGAGGCCAGTACGTGTACTTGCGCGAGGCCTTCGGACCACTGACCGGATTTCTTTACGGCTGGACCATGTTCCTCGTCATCCAGACCGGAACCATCGCGGCTGTCGCCGTGGCGTTCGCGAAATTCGTGGGCGTATTCTGGCCCTCGGTCTCCGCGCAGAATTATTTGTTCGGCGCGGGCAAGCTGGGCATTACCACGCAGCAACTGGTGGCCATCGCGACGGTGCTGCTGTTGACCGCCGTCAACACGCGCGGGCTTCGCACCGGAGCCATCGTTCAGAACATCTTCACGGTCGCCAAGGTGGCCGCCTTGTTGGGGCTGATTGGCATCGGCTTCTTCGCGGGCCGCAATCCGCAAGCGGTGACGGCGAATTTCACGGACTTCTGGCGCAACGCCAGCTGGGGCTGGACCACCGTGCAAATCGTCGGCGTGGCCATGGTGGGGTCCCTCTTTTCCTCCGATGCGTGGAACAACATCACCTTCACCGGCGCCGAGGTTCGCAATCCCAAGCGCAACCTGCCGCTGGCGCTGGCGCTGGGCGTGTTGGCGGTCTCCACGCTTTACATTTTGTGCAACTTCGTCTACCTGAACGTGCTGACGCTGGACGGCATCAAGACCGCCGCGGAAGATCGCGTGGGAACCGCCACCGCGGCCGCCATCCTGGGACCGGTAGCGGTGCGGTTGATGGCCGCGGCCATCATGATCTCGACGTTTGGATGCATGAACGGGCTGATCCTGGCCGGCGCGCGAGTTTATTACGCGATGGCGCTGGATGGGCTGTTCTTTAAGAAGGTGGGGCAGCTCGATCCCGTGCATCACGCGCCGCGCACGTCATTGATTGTCCAGTGCATCTGGGCCGCGCTGCTCACGCTGAGCGGCACCTACAACGACCTGCTGGACTACGTGATTTTCGCCGTGGTGCTGTTCTACATCGCCACCATCACGGGACTCTTCGTGCTGCGCCGCACGCGCCCGGACATGGAGCGGCCCTATAAGGCGCTGGGCTATCCGGTGCTGCCCGCTTTATATATCGTGGTCGCGGGCCTGATTGAAGTGTTGTTGTTGTTGTACAAGCCAAACTACACGTGGCCCGGGTTGATCATCGTGCTGCTCGGTATTCCCGTGTATTTCCTGTGGCGCCGCCGCGGTCCGGCGCGGACTACTTCTTGAACTTGAATGTCACCGCGACAGTTGTATCGGTTCCATCGCTCCCGATCACAATGGCCGCCGTGTGATCGTCCGATTTGTCGTGGGCGGTAACCACGCCGCCGGTCGTCTTGCCGTTCTCGCTGGTCATATTCGTGTTCACTTCCAGGCCGCCCGACTTGAAGCTGTCTTCATAGAACTTTGAAACTTTTTCGGCGGCATCCTTGGTCTTGAACGCGTACGTCCCGCCCGTGCCTTCGGCGGACTGCGCGGAAAACGTTCCTTGCGGCTGCGATCCGGGGTATTCGGGAATCCAGGCTGGGACCTTGGTATCGCCCCCAATCTTCACGCTTCCCTCGGCCGACTTGAACTCCACCGTCCCCTTGTCGCCATCGCCCGAGGCGGTCACCGTTACCGCGTCCTTGCCGTCTTCTTGCAGGACCAGCTTCCCCCTCTTGGCATCCTCGTAGTTCACCGTGTAGGTCTTGC
>JAYTVY010000344.1:0-2504 GCA_043743755.1 Bryobacterales bacterium
GATAGCTCGCTTCTGACGCCATGTCCTGAGCCTCCCGCTCTCAGCCACAAGCTATCAGGGCCGCCCAATCGCAGTCACGCACGCTTGCCGGAAACTCACAAACTTCTGGTGCTCACTGGTGAAAAGTGCGAACGCATTACGTGTTCGTTGCAATCGAACGGCATTCCAAGCTGGTGCTCAATATCGCCATGGGGAAGCGCGACCAGGGAACAACCGACGCGCTTATCGAAGGCGTCCGTCACGCGACGATCACCAGCACTAAGTTTCAGATCACCACTGATGGCTTCGCGCCCTACCGCGCTGCGATCACGACCACGCTGCACGACCGAATCACCGGCTTCGCGCAACTCATCAAGGTTTACCGCGCCGCAAGCGAACGCGAAGGCCGGTACAGTCTAGCGTCAGTGGAGGTTGTCCCGGTGATGGGGCAACCTGATCCCGAACGCATCTGCAATTCGATTATCGAGCGGTCGAATCTATCCACTCGCATGAGCCTTCGCCGATTCACCCGTCTAACCTACGGCTTCAGCAAGAAGTGGGAGAACCACTGGGCCGCCGTTGTGGTCTGGTACTGCTGGTATAACTTCGGACGTGTCCACAAGAGCCTGCCGTCACGCCTGCCATGGAAGCAGGGATTGCGGATCACCCGTGGAGCGTGCGTGAACTTCTGGAGGCAGCCTGATTCGCCTTGGAGCATTCCCCTTATGGCCCAGGGCGCCCTCAAACGATCAACCAACTTTTAGCGCACTACCCGTTGGGGAACAGGGCATAGCCCTGTGTTACAAGGAAGCATGGCCGATCCGCTGCTGCGCTGGCGCGCCGAATTTCCCTCGCTCGACAACACCGTCCACTTGATCAGTCATTCGCTGGGCGCCATGCCCCGGCGGACTCGCGATCGGCTCAACGAATACGCCGACATGTGGTCCACGCGCAGTATTCGCGCCTGGCAGGAGGGCTGGTGGGAGATGCCCATCGCCGTTGGCGATCTGATCGGCAAGATCATCGGCGCCGGACCCGGGGAAGTAGTGATGCAGCCCAATGTGTCGGTCTGCCAGTCCATCGTGCTCTCCTGTCTCGATTGGACCGGACGCCGCAACAAACTGGTCTCGGAGGGCCTCAACTTCCCCTCGAATCTCTACATCGATCATCAGGCGGCGGGCGCGCGGGTGGTCACGGTGCCCTCGCAGGATGGCATCACGGTTCCGCTGGACGCGATGCTGGCCGCCATCGATGACGAAACGTTGCTGGTTTCGGTCTCGCACGTGATCTTCAAGAGCGCGTTTATTCAGGATTTGCGCGCCATCACGCGGCGCGCGCACGAAGTGGGAGCGATGGTTATCGCCGATATCTATCAATCGGCCGGGGCGGTGCCGGTGGACGTGCGCGATCTGGGCGTGGATTTCGCCACCGGGGGATCGGTGAAGTGGCTCTGTGGCGGGCCCGGCGCGGGCTACCTGTACGTCCGGCGCGATCTGTGGCCCACGCTGCGGCCCAAGGTGACCGGGTGGATGGCGCACAAGCATCCGTTCGCGTTCGATCCCGCGGCTATCGAATTCGCGGACGATGCATTCCGTTTTTTGCAGGGCACTCCGAATATCCCCGGACTCTATGCCGCGCGCTCCGGCTACGAGATTATTTACGAGGCCGGCGTGGATAATATTCGAGCGAAGTCCATGCGGCAGACCCAAATGCTGATGGAGTTGGCTGAAGAGGCGGGCTTCCGGATCAATACGCCTCGCGATGCCAGGCAGCGCGGCGGGACTGTCACCGTGGATGTCCCGAACGGGTACGAGGTAACCGAGGAACTGCTGCGCCGGGACTTTCTGGTGGATTACCGGCCGGGCGCGGGCATCCGGATCGCTCCCCACTTCTATACGAAGGATGAAGAGTTGGGACTGGTGATCCGCGAAATCCAGTCCATTACGGCGAGAGCTGGGGAGAGCGTACACGTTTAAGTGGCGGTTGTACCGGGTATAATTACCCCAGGGGAACTCCCGTGCGAGCTATTGTTCTTTTGTTGTCATCCTCCATCTTCGCCGCGGGCGCGGAAACCGCTATCATCTACGACGGCGCGGTCACACATACTCCAGATGCCGTTTCGGAGCAGGACAATCTCTGGCTGACCCTGCCGGACCTGACGCGATCGACGCGCTTCGTTCTGAAACCGCAGGGCGCATGTCTGGACGAGTTCTGCGTGCCGATTCCGAAGTCGAGGAAGGCCGCGTTTCTGCGGCAGCAGGATCGCACGCAGTTGTTCAACCTAGCCGAGCTGGCCCGCACCTTGCATCAGCCGGCGGTGCATGACGCGGCCAACAGTGTATGGCTCTTCGGCGCCCGGCCGGAATCGCAGATGAAACTGGTGGAGACTCTGCAGGCCCCCGACTTCACGCTGCCCGACTGGAAAGGCACGCCGCGTTCGCTTTCCGATTTTCGCGGCAAGAAGGTGCTGCTGATCACCTGGGCCTCCTGGTGAGGATGCCGATTCGATCTGCCAGGCTGGCAGA
>JAYTVY010000345.1:0-4586 GCA_043743755.1 Bryobacterales bacterium
GTCGTTCAGACGCATGGGCGGCTGCCAGTCGAGGAATTTGCCGACGGCGGAGGCGATGTGCAGCACTGGATTATCCAGGCGCGGGCGCGAGCCATGTCCCGCGGTGCCGCGCGCCACTAGCCGGGTGGTGCGGGGAGCCTTTTCGGTGGTGGTGATTTCGACGTAGCGCACCTTGCCGGCGCGCGAGGCCACGTGCCCGCCTTCGGCGAGCGCATACTCGGCTTCGATGTCCTTCCAGCGATTGTTCACGAGGAAGTCGATGCCGGGTCCGGTGGTTCCCTCTTCGCCGCATTCGGCCACGAAGATGACGTCGCGATCCAAGGGGACGTGCAGGCGCTGGAGCAGCAGCATCATCATGAGGCCGGCGACCACATGAGGTTTGTCGTCCGACGAACCGCGTCCCCACACGAAGCCGTCCTTGCGGAGCGCGGCGAAGGGGTCCACGGGCCACTTGTCGCGCTGCACGCCGACAACGTCGGTGTGGCCGAGAATGAGGAGCGGCTTCTTGGAGCCGTTGCCTTTTATGCGCGCGACGAGGTTTGCGCGCGCAGGGTCGAGAGCCAGCACTTGATAGGACACGCCGGCCTTGTCGAGGAAGGGACGCAAGTAATCGACAACGCGGGTTTCGCCGCCGGGCGGATTGCTGGTGTCGATCTTGATCAGGGAGGTGTAGATCTCGAGCATTTGCGGTTCGAGCTGCTTCCAGTCGACGGTGTAGCGGTCGGCGGCGTGGGCGGCGGGGAGGAGGAGGCAGAGGGCGGCGAGGGCGGTCTTCATTGTGAATCAGGATAGCAGGCGGAACGACGGGCGGCGGTCAGGTAGTGCGCCGGTCGTCGTTCCGCTTCCGTGCGGGCGCGGCTCCGTTTCGGGGGGCGGTTATTTGGAGCCGGCGGGTTTTGCGGGTGTCGTGGACGGCTTTGGCGCCCAGAAGGCGGGGTCGGCATCCACGAACCGCTTGGGCGGATAGCTCATCTTCGGGTTGAAGCTGAACAAGGTATTTTCCGAGGAAACCACCAGATCGTTATTCGATTTGCGGTAGCTGGCGAAAGCCGCATCGCCGCCCATGGCTTGCTGGATGGTCATGGCGGGATCCGGCCCTGCATCCAAATCCTTCAATGAACCGGCGGGCCGCAAGATGATATAGGTCCCAGCGGGAGCGCCCGAAGCCACGGCGTAGACCGCTGCCGGCGCAGCCACGTTCATTTTCGTGAGCGCTGCATTCAGAGTCTTTCGAACTTCGGCATATTCGACTCCATGTCCGCTCTTGATGCGAATGGTTTGTATCCGCATGTAGTGGGCCTTGGGGATATCGCGGATCAAGTCTTCGGCGCGATAGCTCAGATCTTTTTGATACACCAGGATCATGCCGCGGCCGCCGGATCGCACGTCGCCATCCTGGGAATCGAGCTGCTCCAGTTGTTTTTTCAAGAGCGCGTCATGGTCCACCAATTGGAGGGAGTTTTCCAGCGCGGCGTAGGTGGCATACGGCTCAAGGAACCATGCCTGATCCGGGCCGGTGAGCGAGGTCATGGCCAGATAGTTCGGGTATTTCGATTTCGAGAACGCGCGCACGTAACCGGCCTCAATGCGCTCATGCGCGGCGCCGCGCCCCGGCTTGATGTCCTCGCGAATGATGCGCAGCATCGGCGGGGGACTGGTTTGGTCCTGAGCGATTGACGGGAACGTGGTGAACGCCATTGCAGCAACGGCGGACGCAAAGCAAATGCGGTGTTTCAAAGCAGCCTCCAAGGTTTTGAATGTGGAACGTCTGCAAGTATGCGGGGAGCCGCGGTCAATTGCAAGCAATTTCAGCAAGCATTCAATTAAACAGGTTCTTTGCCAGGAACAGCACATTGGCCGGGCGTTCCGCAAGGCGGCGCATGAAGTAAGGGTACCAGGCGTCCCCGTACGGGACATACAACCGCAGGCGATAACCCTGCTCCACCAGCATGCGCTGCAGGTCGCGGCGGATGCCATAAAGCATCTGGAATTCGAACTGATGGGAGCCAATCCCGCGCTTGCGGACGTATTCCAAGAGCTGGCGCAGGATCTTTTCATCGTGGCTGGCAATGGCGGGGAAAGTGCCGTGTTCCAGCAGCAGTTTGGCGAGGCGGACATAGTTGTCGTCGACGTCGGCTTTCTTCGGCCAAGCCACCGCCGCAGGCTCCATGTACGCGCCTTTGCAAAGCCGCACGGGAATGGACAGTGCGTTGAGCTTCTGGATATCGGCCTCGCTGCGATACAGATACGCCTGTACGACGGCGCGGACGCTGGCATGGCGCGCGTGCATATCTGAGACTATGTCGAGAGTGCGATCCACATATTCGCTGGATTCCATGTCGATCTCGACGCGGGTACCGCCGGCGCGCGCGCAGTCCACCAGCGGATCGACGTTTTCTCTACAAGCGTGTTCGTTCAGGTCCAGGCCGAATTGCGTCAGTTTGATGGAAACCGAAGCGCCGAGATCCAGCGCGATCAGCTTCCGCAGAGCGGTGAGACACGCGTCACGGGACTGACCCGCCGCATCGAGGGAAGTGACGTTCTCTCCCAGGTGATCGAGTGTGGCAAGAGTCTTTTCCGACGCGAGCCTCTGGCAAACATCGAGCGCCGTCTGGAGCGAGGACCCGGCCACGAACCGCGAGGTGAACCGTCCGCTGATCCGCGATGTTTCAACCCAGTGCCGCAGCCAGCCCTGGTGCGAGAGAGTGAGCAGCAGAGTGCGCAGCACTGCTAATAGAATACCAGGCGTGCCTGATAGCATGGGTGTCTATGCGCGTCGCGGTGCTCGGGCTGGGATTCATGGGCAGTACGCACTTGAAGGCTCTGCGCTCGGTTCGAGGCGCTGAGTTGGCGGCGGTTTACAGCGGCGATGAGCGCAAACTGGCTGGCGATTTGAGCGGGGTGCACGGGAACCTGGGCGGTGCGGGCGAGCGCATCGATTTTGAAGGCGTGGCACGCTACCGCGACCTTGACCAACTGCTAGCGGATCCGCAAATTGACGCGGTGGATGTGTGCCTTCCCACGGATCTGCACGCGCCGGCGGCTATCGCCGCGCTGAGGGCGGGGAAGCATGTGCTGGTGGAGAAGCCGATGGCGCTGGATGGCGAGTCGGCCGGTGCGATGATCGCCGAAGCAGCAAAGGCGGGTAAAATCCTGATGGCTGCGCAGGTGCTGCGCTTCATGCCGATGTATGCGGCGTTGAAAGACGCGCTGGGAAGCCTGGGGGCGGTACGCTGGGCCTCCTTCCGCCGCCTGTGCGCGACGCCGGGATGGAGTGCATGGCTGGCCGATGCGGCACGCAGCGGCGGCGGAGTATTCGATCTCCTGATTCACGATGCCGATATGGCGCTCCATTTGTTTGGCGCGCCCGAGGCGGTGTCGGCGACGGGGTACGAAGCGCCGGGCGAGGGCATCGACGCGATGGCAGGCATGCTGTACTATGCGGGCGGCTTTTGTGTTTCCATCAGCGGAGGATGGCATCATCCCGGTGCGTATCCGTTTTCGATGGAGTATTCGGTGATGGGCGACCAAGGCGTGGTGGAATACAGATCCGCGGCGGCTGGCGGGCCGGTATTCTATCGCGCCGGAGGGACCGCGGAACCGCTTCCGCAATTGGAAAAGGACGGCTACGCCGCGGAGATCGAGTATTTCGTTGAGTGCTGCCGTACCGGCCGCCAGCCGGTAGTGTGCCCGCCGGAAGAATCGGCCCTGGCAGTGGTGCTGATGCGATTGCTGCTGGAGGCGCGAGCCAGAAACGGAGAAAAGATCGGATGCAAACTTTGAATGACCGCGAGCCCGGGGCGATGTTCTGGGCCGGGCGCGATCACCTGAACGAGATTGAGGCGCTGGGCGTGCGCTGCGGCCAACTGGGCATCGCGGGCGGCGTGGAACTGACGGCGGCGGCGGCCAAGGATTGGCGCAGCGCGCTGGAGCAGCATCAGTTCACGCTGATTACCGTCATCGCCGCGTATAACGGCGAGAGCTACGCCGATATTCCCACGGTGCAGCGGACGGTGGGCTTTATTCCGCCGGAAACACGGGCAGAGCGTGAGATGCGCACCTTAGCCGTCAGCGATTTTGCCGCGAAGCTGGGGGCGCCAGGAATCGGATGCCACATCGGATTCGTGCCCGAGGATTCCGGCGATCCGGATTATGCCGCCGTGCGCGATGTGGTTCGGCGCGTGTGCGAGCATGCCGCGCGGCACGGCCAGACTTTCGCTCTTGAAACCGGGCAGGAGCCGGCCGCGGTGCTGCTGCGATTCTTGCATGACGTGGAGCGGCCTAATCTGGGCATCAACTTCGATCCCGCGAATATGATCCTCTACGGCACGGGCGACCCGATTGACGCTCTGGATATCCTGGCGGGGCACATTCTATCGGTCCACGCGAAGGATGGCGATTGGCCAATGAGTGAGGGCGCGCTGGGGACGGAGAGGCCGCTTGGGGAAGGGGCGGTGGGGATGGAACGCTTCGTGGCGAAGCTGCGCGAGATTGGGTTTCGGGGTCCGCTGAATATTGAGCGGGAGACTGAGGATCAGCAGGAGCGGCTGCGCGATATGAGGAGAGGGGTGGAGTTGTTGAGGGGG
>JAYTVY010000346.1:0-14499 GCA_043743755.1 Bryobacterales bacterium
CTGTTCTCGGCACGCATGGTGGATGCCGCCGAAGCCCTGCGCATGGGACTGGTGAATCAGGTATTCGCCGCCGGCACGTTCGCCGACAGCGTCGCGGCATATGCCAAGGAGCTGGCCAACAGCGTCAGCCCGCGATCGCTTCGCGTCATTAAGCAGCAGGTTTACAACGCCATGTTCCAAAGTCTCGGCGAGGCTTTTGAAACCGCCGAGGACGAGATGGTCCAGAGCCTGCAATGCGAGGATTTCAAGGAAGGCGTGGCGCATTTCCTCGAGAAGCGCTCACCCGCGTTCACAGGACGGTAACCGCCATGCAATTCGAATTCTCAGACAAGGTGAAGGATCTGCAGACGCGCCTCCAGGCGTTCATGGGCGAACACGTCTACCCGAATGAGGCCCGCTATCACGAGGAAGTGGACCAAGATCGCTGGCGTCCCACCCGCATTATCGAAGAGTTGAAGCCCAAGGCGCGCGCGGCCGGGTTATGGAACCTGTTTCTGCCTCACGATGAGAATGGCGCCGGCCTTTCGAACCTGGAATATGCACCGTTGTGCGAAATCATGGGCCGTTCGGTAATGGCTTCCGAGGTCTTCAATTGCTCGGCGCCGGACACCGGCAACATGGAAGTGCTCGCGCGCTACGGAACGGATGAGCAGAAGGACCGCTGGCTGAAGCCGCTGCTGGCCGGCGAGATCCGTTCCTGCTTTTCGATGACCGAACCGGCGGTGGCATCCTCGGACGCCACCAATATCCAATCGAGCATAGTACGCGACGGCGATCAGTACGTAATCAACGGGCGCAAGTGGTGGTCCTCCGGCGCGGGCGATCCCCGCTGCAAGATCTCCATCTTCATGGGCAAGACCGATCCCAGCGCGGCGCGTCACAAGCAGCAGTCCATGATTCTGGTTCCCATGGACACACCGGGTGTGACCATTCGCCGCATGCTCACGGTCTTCGGGTACGATCATGCTCCCCACGGCCACGGAGAAGTGGACTTCGTAAACGTGCGCGTTCCGGCGAGCAATCTGCTGCTGGGCGAAGGCCGCGGATTTGAGATCGCGCAGGGGCGTCTGGGACCGGGCCGCATCCATCACTGCATGCGTCTGATGGGCGTGGCCGAGCGGGCGCTGGAGCTGATGTGCCAGCGCGTCCAGTGCCGTACGGCTTTCGGGAAGAAGATCGCCGAGCAGGGGACCATTCGAGCCGACATCGCCACCTCACGGCTCGAGATTGAGCAGGCGCGTCTGCTGGTGCTGAAGTCCGCTTACCTCATGGATACGGTGGGAAACAAAGCCGCGAAGACCGAGATCGCGATGATCAAAGTGATCGCGCCCAACGTCGCGCTGCGCGTGATTGATCGGGCCATTCAGGCTCACGGCGCGGCCGGAGTTTGCCAGGACACATTCCTGGCATCGGCGTGGGCAAATTCGCGCACTCTGCGGCTCGCCGACGGTCCCGACGAAGTGCATCGCGAATCGATTGCTAAGTTCGAGCTGGATAAGTATCGCCCCACATGAGCACGCTGACCCTGGTGCGCCACGCCCAGGCCACGCCGTTCGACACCATAACCGATCGACTTTCGCCGCTGGGAGAAGAGCAATCGCGGCGGCTGGGCGAGTACTGGCGGACGCACTCGGTTCTATTCGATGAGGCCTACACGGGCGCCATGCAGAGGCATTTGCGGACGGCGGAGCTGGCGGGCATTTCTGGCTTCACTCAGGATCCCGCGTTCAACGAGTATCCCGCCGAGGCGATTCTGCGGGCCAGTCCGGATTACGCGCCGACTCGGGACAATCGCGAGTTTCAGAAGATGTTCGAGGCGATCATGCCGCGCTGGATCGACGGATCGCTGACCGCGCCGGACCTGGAATCGTGGATCGCGTTTCGGGAGCGGGTTACGGGAGGATTCCGGCGCATACTCGAAGGCGAAGGCAATCGACGGGTGCTGGTGATTACGTCGGGAGGACCGATCGGGGTCGCGGTGCAGAGTGCGTTACGCGCGCCCGAACGGACGGCGATTGAGTTGAACTGGCGTATTCGGAACTGTTCAATTACCGGGTTCGTGTTCACGCGCGGAAGGGTATCCCTGGATACGTTCAATGCCACGCCGCATTTGGAGGCACCGACTTTTCGGTAGCGCTGGCAAGGGGTCCAGGGGGGGCCGCCCCGCTTAGTGGGTCCAGTGGTCTTGCCCGGGCGGTTGCTTCTTAAGATAGACCTGGAACTTCTTCTTCGCCCGCTGGAGTTTCCACTCGCGGTATCCGCGGCGTACGGGGCCTGCGACGTCGAAGCTCAGCTTGGACTGTTTAACCAGCAGATAGCCGAACAACAAACCGCCCAGGTGGGCGAAGTTGCTCACGCCGCTGTTCATGCTGAACGATCCCAGGAATGCGATCGCGCCGAAGATCATGACGAAGTACTTCATCTGGATCGGAAACACGAACCAGAAGAGCACTGTCCGGGTGGGAAACAGAAGCGCGCACGCCATCAGGATGCCGAAGATTGCGCCGGAGCTTCCGATGGTGGCCGATGCCGGATTACCCCACGGCAACAGGTAGTTCAAGAGCACTACGCAGACTCCAGCCCCGATTCCGCATATGAAGTAGAAGCGCAAGAAGCGCCGGGTTCCCCACTTCAACTCCAGATCGGCGCCGAACATCCACAGTGTCAGCATGTTGAAGAGGATGTGAAAAAGGCCGCCGTGCAGGAACATATAGGTGACTAGCTGCCATATGCGAAAGTGCACGACGTCCACGGGACGCAGCATCAAGTAACCGAGGTCGATCTGGAGCAGACCGGCGAAGAAACCAAGGATGAAGATTGCGGTATTGGAAATCAGCAGCCATTTGACGCCGGGCGGAAATCCAGGAGTAGAGAAAATCGCGGAGCGATTACTGCCGCGGCTGGCCATGAGAGGGGCGGTCTAGAGCCAAGGATAACAGAACGACGCTTATTCCGCGCGTGGATTTTCCTGCTTCTGAACTTCGGGACGCGATAGCATGGAAGCCAGGCTTTGTAGAGCGATGGCCATCGCGATCCAAACCTGCCAGTGCGAGAACAGTCCGTTGGAAATGACGAAATCACCGGTCCAGCCCATGTCTTCGCCGACACGCCACAAACCCAGGACCAACGCGATCACAGCCACTGGCGTCAATAGTGCGGACACAGCCAGCGCGGCCTCATGCGAAACCATCACAGCCGACTGTAATCTGCTTGCAACTCGCGATGTGGTGACGGCTACCGCCGATGTGGTGACTGCTACCGCTGAAGAGGTACGCGCCCAAGCTGGTTGTAAGATTCCGCCAATTCTGATGACCGTCATATTCAGTTCCTGCCTTTCTGATGCATTTCGATTGCCAGAAGTTTCGGACCTCATTGGCGCACACCTCGAAATACGGGGGCGGAGCAGGTTTTGGATTTAGCGGACCTTAGGATTCTGAATTCAGGAGGGCCGAAGGGCGCGTTTCTTCTGAATCTGGTAGGGTTTCGCGCGCCTTGCCGTACCGGTGGAGCACGATTGCGCCGCCTTCGAGTACCGCCGCGCCCGCTATCCACACCTGCCAGTGCGAAAAAAAGCCGTTTGCGATGGCAAAGTTAGACGTCCAGCGCAAATCGGCGGCAACCCGCCAGAGTCCCAGCGCGCAGGCCATCACGGCGGCGGGAGTCAGCAATCCACCTATCACCAAAGCAGCCTGGCGATTGGGGCGGCGGTTCACCCGCACGCGGGGTCCGGTTTGAAGTCGTATCCTGACGCGCATTCCGGTACAATTTCACTTTACCAGTACGTAAACCTTACACTCTGGAGTAGCAATCGGACATTCCATGCGCAAACTGAAGACCGCCATCATCGGCACCGGATTCATGGGCAAAGTACACGCCGAAGGCATCCGGCGCCTGGGAAATGTAGAGATCGTGGCGGTGGCCGCCTCCAGCGATCGGAAAGCCCGCGACTTTGCGGACAGCATCGGTGTTGAGCGCGCCACGGGCGATTACAAGACGTTGCTGGCCGACGCGGCGCTCGATGCGGTACATGTTCTGACTCCGAACGCACTGCATTACCCGATGTGCAAAGCCGCGCTCGAAGCCGGCAAGAACGTGCTCTGCGAGAAGCCCTTCACGATGACATCGGCGGAAGCTCGCGAACTGGTTTCACTCGCCGCATCCAAGGGATTGGCGAACGCGCTTGAGCACAACCTGCGCTACTACCCCCTAGTGCAGCAAATCCGCCGCATGATTGAGGCCGGCGACCTCGGCGAGATCCTGATTGTGCAGGGAACCTACTCGCAGGACTGGCTGCTGTATGACACCGACTGGAATTGGCGCATCGAGTCCAAGGAGAATGGCAAGCTGCGGGCCATGGGCGACATCGGATCGCACTGGATGGACATGATCCAGCACCTCACCGGGCTGTCGATTACGGCACTCTGTGCCGAATTGTCGACATTCCACAAGACCAGAAAGCGTCCCAAGGGATCGGTGGAAACATTCACGGGCAAGACGCTGCAGCCGGAGGATTACCAGAACGTGTCCATCGACACGGAGGACTACGGCGCGGTGCTGCTGCATCTGGGCGAGCGCGGGCGAGGCGCGTTCACGGTGAGCCAAATGTCGGCGGGGCGAAAGAACATGTTCACGTTCGATATTTACGGGACCAGGTCGGGCGTGTCCTGGAATCAAGAACGGCCCGATGAATTATGGATTGGGAATCGCAACTCGCCGAATCAGATCATTATCAAGGACGGATCCTTGATGTATCCAAAGGCGGCGGCGTTCGCGGATTTGCCAGGCGGACACAGCGAGGGGTATGACGACAGCCACAAGCAGTTGATCAAGCGCTTCTATGCACGGGTGGCGGATAAGAACGCCGCTGTGGAGTATCCGACGTTCGAGGATGGAGTGAGGGGCATGCATCTGCTGGAGAAGGTGCTGGAGAGCTCCGAAAAGTGCGGCTGGGTAGACGTTTAACTATTCGTCCAGAAGAAATGCCTCGCTCGCGTCCCACATGGCGTCCAAAACGTCGGTCAGTTCATGACCTGAATTGAGCAGGTGGAGCGTCGCGTTGGCGTGGGTGCGGGCGAAGTCGATGGATGCTTGCGCGGGAACCACGGGATCGTTCAGGCCGTGGAAGATCAGGGCCGGCTGCGTAAAGCCAGGCGCATCCGGATAGCGGCGGGCGTCGTCGGCCATCTGGTAGCCCAGCGGCTCCTCGCGCCCCCTGCCGTAATGAAAGACTGAAATGGAACCGCTCCTCTCCCATTGCCGCATGCGTTCGGCGCCGATCTGTTCGGGCCAGCGGGTGGGGAATCCGAAGCCAGGGGCCAGCAAGACCACGCGGCCCACAGCATCCGGATGCAAGCCCGCGTATAGGGCGGCCAGATAGCCGCCGAGGCTCGATCCCATCAAGTGCACACGCTCCGCCGTGCAGGCCCGCTCAATCACGCGAAGTTGCGACGTAATGGTCAGGCCCCTGAAGTTGCCCTCGGCCAGATCGGGAACGGTCACCTGTGCGCCGCGCTCTTCCAGCTTGCGGCGGAAAAAACGCGCTTTGGTGGATGACGGCCCACTCGCAAAGCCGTGCAGGTAGACGATGGGCGTCAAGGCTTATCCGCCTGATGCCAATCGGAGTAGCGGTACAAATCCTCGCCTGCCAGCTCATCGTCGACGAAGCGGCGGTGCACTACGGCCGCGGGCAAGATCACACCGGAGGCGAGTGAATCGTACTCGACGCGAGCTTCATCGCGGACCTCGCGATCGCCCTGCCGCCGCAGCGCGGTGAGCGTGATGCGCAATGGAGCGCCATCGCCCTCCCGTATCCACAGCTCGCCCTGCAGCGGTTCCTTAATGCGCCGGCGTCCTTCGGCGATTTTCAGTGCGGCCTCCCCGCTGCGCTGCTCGAAGTGAATCACCCGCGCCTGATCCGCGCCGATCCGCTCGGACGCTCCCAGCGAAAATGCATACTCCGATTGCTTCGTCTTCGTGAAGAGCAGCAAAAGCTGGCCGAAGTCCGTGGCAGTCCCATGCAAGCCTTGCTTTTCGAAGTCCTGACGCATTTTTTCCTTGTCACGGCTGCCCGCTGCTCGAAGCTCGCGCTCGAATTCCTCCGCGCTGGAGCCGGCGGTGCGCTTTCCGTCCACCGTCAGTACTTTTCGGTATTCCGTGAGCGCCTGGGGAGCGCCAGGCGGCGCGCTGAGTCCATACCACGAGACGATTTCCCGCTGATCCAAATGGACCTGCGGAGCGGGCGATCCACCCACTTGGATGCCGTGTTTGGTTTTTATCGGCGCAGGAGCTTTTTGTTGGAGCGTTTCGCGGGCTGAATAATGCACGGCGGTCACGGGGAAACGGGCCGCGGCGTCGGCAACTTTGCGGAGCAGGGTGTCGAGTGGCGGCGCAGGCTGGGCGTAAAGAGTGACGGAAACGATGCAGTAAAGCAGGCTCTTCACACTTTTGATTCTATCTGGCAGTGAGGAACAAGCGCGCAGCGCCTGGAAGCGGTCCCGGAAGTAATTGAAGGCAAAGGCGCAAATTGTTGAAGGTGCTTGGGACTTGCTATGCTCAGACTTGGGGATTCACGGTGAGCTACTTGCGGGAAGCCGTCATCATCGCTAGAATCAATGAGTTTGCAGACATTCGGGAGGATGCATGGCCGTTGAACAAAAAGTGAAGCAGATCATAGTGGAACAACTGGGCGTGGACGAAAATCAGGTCGACAGCACCGCCTCCTTCGTGGATGATCTGGGCGCGGATTCGCTGGACATCGTCGAGCTGGTGATGGCGTTCGAGGAAGCCTTCGATATCGACATTCCCGATGAGGACGCCGAGAAGATCGCGACCGTGAAGGACGCGGTAGATTACATTGAGGCGAAGAAGAAGTAACCCACCAACTTCTAGCCAATGCAGCGCAGAGTTGTAGTAACAGGCGTAGGGCTGCTGACCTCGGTGGGTGTTGGAACCGAGGAAACATGGCGGGCCATCCGCGACGGAAAGAGCGGCGTTTCACGAATTGTGCAATTCGACGCCTCGCAATACACTTCCCGCATTGCCGGCGAAGTGAAACAGTTCGATCCCCTGCTTTACATCGAGCGTAAGGAAGTCAAGAAGATGGCGCGCTTCATCCAGTTCGCCATCGCAGCCAGCGAATTTGCGCTGACGCAAGCCAACTATCGCGTCGATCCAGCCGAAGCGGATCGCGCGGGCGTTTACATCGGCAGCGGGATCGGCGGATTTGAAATCATCGAGCGCGAGTATCGCACGCTGCTCGAAAAAGGACCCGGCCGAATATCGCCGTTCTTTATTCCGTCGGTGATTGTGAACCTGGCATCGGGTTACGTTTCGATACGGACCGGCGCCAAAGGTCCCAATTCGGCCACCGCCACGGCTTGCACCACCAGCGCGCATTCAATCGGCGATTCATTCAAGATTATCCAGCGCAATGACGCGGACGTAATGATCTGCGGAGGAGCGGAAGCCTGCATCACGCCGCTGGGCGTGGGCGGATTCGCGGCCATGCGCGCGCTCTCGCAGCGCAATGACGACCCGGAGCGCGCCTCGCGGCCGTGGGATCGTGAGCGCGATGGGTTCGTGGTGGGCGAAGGGGCGGGCATCCTGGTTCTGGAGGAACTGGAGCACGCGCGCAGCCGCGGCGCCACCGTCCTGGCCGAGATTGTGGGCTACGGCATGTCCGCGGATGCGTATCACATCACCAGCCCGTCCGAGGACGGCGATGGGGCTTTCCGCGTCATGGGGCACGCCATGAAAGACGCCGGAATCCGATCCGACCAGATCGAATATATCAACGCGCACGGTACTTCCACCGGCGTGGGCGACAAGATCGAAACCGTCGCGCTCAAGCGCGCTTTTTGCGAGCACGCCTACAAGCTGGCGGTGAGCTCCACCAAATCGATGACCGGCCATTTGCTGGGCGGAGCCGGAGGCGTCGAGGCCGGGATCACGGTATTGGCGATACGCGATCAGATCGCGCCGCCTACCATCAACTACGAGTTTCCCGATCCGGATTGCGACCTCGATTATGTGCCGAACACCGCGCGGCCGTTGCGCATCGAGTACGCGCTCTCCAATTCTTTCGGTTTCGGCGGCACCAACGGCTGCCTGATATTCAAGAAATTCGCCGGCTGAGGGCCGGTTCAAATCACTATGAAGATTATCGTAGCCATCAAGCAGGTCCCCGTCCGCGATTCGCAGCTTCGCGTGGACGCGAACGGGCGCTGGATCCAGGAAAACGATCTCAGCTTCGAGATCAATGAGCCGGACGCGTACGCGCTGGAGGAAGCCCTGCAGTTGAAGGAGAAGCACGGGGGCGAAGTGATCGCGCTGTGCGCTGGGCCCGCGCGCGCGAGCCAGACCATTCGCGAGGCGTTAGCTAAAGGCGCGGACCGGGCCATCCATATAGAGGATGAGAACCTCCAGTCGCTGGATGCCCTGGGAACGGCGCAATTGCTGGCGAAGGCGGTAGAGCCCGAAAAGGCGGATCTGATTCTGACCGGGTTGCAGTCCGACGATCTGGGCTACGGGCAGACCGGGGTGGTGCTGGCGGAGCTGCTGGGGCTGCCGCACGGAACGCTGATCATGGCCGTGGAAAAGCTCGACAATGCGATCAAAGTGAAACGTGAACTGGAGAACGGGTGGTTTCAAAACGTGGTGCTGCCGCTGCCGGCCGTGCTTACCATCCAAAGCGGCATCAACAAGCTGCGCTATGCGACCCTGATGGGCATTAAGAAAGCCAAGACGAAAGAGATCAAATCCGTAAAGGTGGGCGATCTGGGGGTTGCCTCGGCACAAGTGGCCAAGATCGAGCGCATCTATTTGCCGCAGCGTTCCAAGCAGACGCAGATGCTGGAGGGCAGCGCGAAGGAACAGGCCGCCAAACTGGTGGAGAAGCTGCGTTTCGAAGTGAGGGTGATATGAGCGCGAACGTTCTGGTGGTAATGGAGCAGCGCAACAGCGCGTGGAATCGCATGTCGTTTGAGACGCTGGCCGCCGGTCAGCAGGTGGCGGAGCAACTGGGCGGCAAGTGTTCGGCGGCAATTGTTGGACACGGAATCGACACGCTCGCCAAGGAACTGGCCACCAAGGATGTCGGCAAGACGTATGAGGTGGACCACATCCTGCTGAAAGAATATACGGCCGACGGGTACACAGCTGCGCTGGAGCAGCTGGTGCGGGAAGTGAAGCCCGATCTGGTCTTGTTTCCGCATACGTATCAGGTGCGCGATTTCGCCCCCAAGCTGGCCACGCGATTCGGGCAAGTACTGGTGAGCGACGTCACGGGCTTTCATGTGGATGCGGGGGCGCCGGTATTCGTGCGTCAGTTGTTCCAGGGCAAGCTGAATGCGGATGTGAAGGCGCTGGGGGATGGCCCGCACTTCGCCTCTCTGCAGGCGGGGGCGTTCCGCGCGGATCAGGTAGCCGACGGAATGTCGAGCTCAGAAACATTTCCCATAGTGCTGGGCGATTCCACGATTCGCGCGAAGCCCGAAGAGCCGTTCCGCGAGTCGGCGCGCGCGGTGGATCTGACAGCGGCGGACATTATCGTTTCGGTGGGACGCGGGATCAAGGAGAAGGACAACATCCATATCGTCGAGGAGCTGGCGAAGGCGCTGGGCGCGGAACTGGCGGCGTCGCGGCCCATTTGCGATAGCGGGTGGCTGCCCATGGAGCGGCAGGTGGGCAGCTCGGGGCAGACCGTGTCGCCGAAGGTGTATATGGCCGTCGGCATTTCGGGCGCGATCCAGCATCTGGTAGGAATGAAGGGCGCGAAGACCATCGTGGCGATTAATAAGGATGCGAACGCGCCTATCTTTGAAGTAGCGGATTACGGAATAGTAGGGGACTTGTTTGAGATCGTCCCGGCGCTGGTTGAGGAAGTGAAAAAGGTTCGGGGTTAGCCGGCCTACACCACGTAGGGTTTGCGGTAATCGCGCGTGAGGAGCTTGTTAGCCTCGGGGTCGCTCGCGAAATTTGGTCCCGCGGTCAGCGTGAGCTTGCGGCCCACGCGGTAGCTGATGTTGGCCAAGTGGCACAGCGATGCGCTCAGGTACGCGTTGGCGATCTCGTCGTGAAGGTCCTTATAGTTTCGTGAGCGGCAGGCCTCCAGGAAATTGCGCATGTGCTGGCTGGTGCCATCGCTTCCCGGGCCTCGTTCGGGGCGCTCTTCCATTATCAGCTCATTGCTCTCGCCTTTGAACGCCTGGAAGCCTTGATCGCTCATCGCGGCCCAGCCCTCGGTACCATAGAAAAGGTTGCCGACCATGATATTGAGCGGCGCGCCAGTGCGCGGCGTCGTCGCGGTGGGCGCGGGAGCGGAGGGTGGCGCCACCGCGCCTGCCGCGGGAGCGCGAGTGCTCCGCTGCACCGGCGATCCCTCGGCGCCGGTAAGCAGACCGCGAACCTCGAACACGATTTCACGGCCGCCGTAATCGTATCCGGCGAGGAGAGTGTTGGGCGTTTCCTGATCGTCGTTGTATGCGTACTTGCCGCCCTGCGCGTACGCGGTTTTGGGCCACTCCGGATCGCCCAGGCCCCAGCGGGCGATGCCGATCTCGTGCACGCCTTGATTGCCGATGTCGCCGTTGCCGGTATCCCAAAACCAGTGCCAGTTGTACTTGAATCGCAGCGGATTGAACGGGCGCATGGGAGCCGGACCAAGGAACAAATCCCAGTTGACGCCGGGAGGCGTGGGTCCATCGGGCTGGTGGCCGATGGAGGCGCGGCGTTTGAAGCAGAGCCCCTTGGCGAGATAGACTTTGCCGATCTGTCCGCCCTGCAGCGCCTGCATGGCCTTGATCTTGAACGCCATACTGCGGTGCTGCGAGCCGATCTGCAGCATGCGTTTGGTTTCGCGAGCCACCTGCAGCATCTTTTGTCCTTCGTAAATGTTGTAGCAGGCCGGCTTCTCACCGTAGACGTCTTTCCCGGCTTGCATGGCCCAGATGGCCGCCAGCGCATGCCAATGGTTGGGCGTGGCGATGGACACCGCGTCGATGCCGGGATCGGCGAACGCCTGGCGCATATCTTCGTATTCCTTGGCTTTTTCACCAGTGTTCTTCTGGAGCGTGGCCTGGGCGCGCTCACGCGAGGACTGGTCAACGTCGCAAAGGCCGGCGACGCGGGCTTCGCTGAGTTTGGAATAGATGCTGAGGTGATTGGAGCCGCGGCCGCCCAGTCCCACGATGGCCACGTTGATACGGTCATTCGCTCCCCAGATGCGCGATGCGGCGGCTGCCGTGGCCGCGCCTAGAAAGAATCGGCGGGTAGTGGGATGAGACATACCGGGGCTCCTTTTCCGCTGGCCATTATAGCAAGGGGTTGGTGACCTGGGTAAAATGTTGAAGGGAGATTCCACGAACGTGTTCAAGCTTTTGGTTACGTTTGCCGCAACGCTGCTATCCGTTGCCTTCTCGACGCCGCGCGCCTGGGCCGCCGATACCCTGATCCAGGCGATCCGTCAGAACAACCTCGCCAGTATTCAACAGCAGATCAAAGCCGGGGCCGATGTAAATGCGAGGGGCGACCGGGACACCACTCCGCTGATGTACGCGGCCGCCTACGGCAGCGTGGAAGCCATGCGCTCCCTGATCGCGGCGGGCGCGGACGTCAAGGCGAAGAACGCGTTCGAGGCCACCGCGCTGCTGTGGTGCACTTATGACTTGGATAAGGTCCGGTTGTTGGTGGAACACGGCGCCGATGTGAATGCGGCCTCCAAGCAGGGCCGGACTCCGGTGATGGTGGCCGCAGCGTATGAGGGCTCGGGAGAAACGGTGAAGTTCCTGCTTGCGAGTGGGGCTGACCCGAAAGCTAAGGACTTCCGCGGCGACACGGCGCTGCATCTGGCCGCTTCCGCCAATGACCTGCCGGTGGTGCGGCTCCTGATCGATAAGGGTCTGGATGTCAACGCTCCCGGCGCGGGCGGATTGACGCCGTTGATGCTCGCAGCTTCACTGGGCAACCTGGACGAAGTCAAATTACTTCTGAGTAAAGGCGCGAACGTAAACGCTGTGTGCAGTAAACAGATGCACGGGACGGTGAAGAATGGTCCCATCGCGCTGGGCGATTTTACTCCCTTGCTTCTGGCGGTGGCCTACGGATCGCCGGCGCTGGTGAAGACGCTGCTGGATGCGGGGGCGAATGTGAATGCCCGGGACGTCCGCGGCATGACCCCGCTGATGCACGCCGTCACGTCCGAGTGCCAGAAGCCCGAGGTGGTTCGAATGCTGCTGGCTAAGGGCGCGGATACTTCATTGAAGAGCAATGACGGCGAAACGGCTTTCGATTGGGCCTCGAAGTTCGGCAATGCTTCCACCATGGGCCTGTTGGGCCGGGAGACCAGCGCGGCAAAGAGCGCGCCTATGGCCCCGGTTATGGCGGTGTCCGATGTGAAGATCACGCAGAGCGGTCTGCTCAAATCGGCGGAAAAGAGCCTGGGGTTGATGCAGACCACCACCACCAGCTTTTTCAAGAACAGCGGATGCGTGGGCTGCCACCACCAGAACATGACCGCGATCGCGACCGGACTTGCGCTGGATCGGGGGCTGAAGATCGACCAGAGCGCCGCCGTCGAACATCTCAAGACGGTAAAGTCTCAATGGACTTTCGTTCAAGACCTGCTGTTGCAGCGGGTGGATCCTCCGGGCGGTACCGACACTCTGAGCTATTCGTTGCTGGGACTGGCGGCGGTGAAGTATCCGGCGGACGCAATGACCAGCGCGCTGGCGATCACAATCGCGGGGCAGCAGAATCGCGATGGAAGCTGGCATCAGTTCAGCGCGGCGCGAGTGCCCATGCAGGATAGCGACATCAGCCGCACCGCTCTGGGGCTGCGATCCCTGCAGCTATATGGGCCGGAAGGCCGAAAGGCCGAAATGCAACAGCGCATCCAGCGAGCCGGCCAATGGCTGCTCCACGCGACGGCCACGTATAACGAAGAGCGCAACATGCAGTTGCTGGGATTGAAGTGGTCCGGCGCTGATGTGGAGACGGTTGAACGTCTGGCGAAGGCGCTGATCGCCGAGCAGCGGCCGGACGGCGGCTGGAGCCAGAATGCGAATCTGAGCAGCGATGCGTACGCCACTTCGGAATCGCTTTACGCGCTGAACCAAGCCGCGGGCATTCCGGCCACCAGTCTTGTCTACCAGCGCGGGTTGAGCTATCTGCTGCGAACGCAAATGGAGGACGGGTCATGGCACGTCAAGAGCCGGGCCGTGAAACTGCAGCCGTATTTCCAGAGCGGTTTCCCGCACAATCACGATCAGTGGATCTCCGCCACCAGTACGGCGTGGGCCACCGCCGCTATCTTGTTGGCGATTGACCGGCCGGTTTCGACGGCGTCGGCCGGAAGCAAGTAACCGCAAAGCGTTTATTCAAGGGTGTATAGTACTGCAATGCACCCAAAAGTAAATCCCAATCCAATTCCCAAAGAGGACTGGAATGCGCTGTTCTATCCCACCGAGGGCTATCGGTACTTCGCGGGGGATCAGTTCCGTCCAAGCCTCAATTCCCTGAATTTCACCAACGCCGGCTGGGCACTATCACCATTACGAAATTTCCAATTGGGCTAAACCCGGTTACGAGTCCCGCCACAACTTGAAATATTGGCGCCGCGAACCTTATCTCGGTTTTGGCGCAGGAGCGCATTCCTTTTCCGGAATGCAACGCTGGGCGAATGCTCATGATGCCGCCCAGTACGTTGACGTTTTGCAAGGCGGCCGCTTGCCCGTGGAACAGTTGGATACGCTGACTCCGGAAGCAGCCCTCGAAGAAGAATTGTTTCTGGGTTTGCGGCAACTGGATGGCATCGACGTGGCGCGTATCGAAAAAGATTACGCCGTTACGCTGGCACCGCGATTCGATCCGCTGGCTACTTCCGGCCTACTGGAATGGAATGGCAGCGTGGTTCGCCTTTCGCCATCGCGGTTGAATGTCTCCAATGAAGTCTTTGTCGAATTGCTGCGATGAAGAGAAAATCCGTAGGCTTGCTTAAAACATCCCAACTGTCCAACACTGACGCCGCGAGGTTTTGACTGTGAGTGCCACGGAAACGGATCCAGTAATGGCCAGGAATTCGCGAGGTTCCATGCCGCCCGAAAACGTCGTTGATCTTCGCAGCGACACGGTCACGCGGCCGACTATCGAAATGCGCCGCGCCATGGCGGAAGCGGAAGTCGGGGACGATGTTTACGGCGAAGATCCCACTGTCAATCGCCTCGAAAGGCAGGCTGCCGAAACTTTCGGCAAAGACGCGGCGTTATTTGTTCCCACCGGATGCATGGGCAATCTCATTGCCATCAAGATCTGGACGCATCACGGCGACGAAGTAGTCTGCGACGAGCGCAGCCACGTGAACCTGTATGAACTGGCCTCCATGTCCGCGATCGCAGGTTGCATGCCCAGGGTCGCACGCGGGCTAGACGGAATTCTTTCGTGGGAACAGATTCAGGCGGTCATTCGCCCGCGCATCTACTACGATTCGCAAACCGCGCTTATTTG
>JAYTVY010000347.1:0-8287 GCA_043743755.1 Bryobacterales bacterium
GCGATAGCTCGCTTCTGACGCCATGTCCTGAGCCTCCCGCTCTCAGCCACAAGCTATCAGGGCCGCCCAATCGCAGTCACGCACGCTTGCCGGAAACTCGCAGTGGGAACGGCGGAGCAACTTGCCGCGCTGGCAGGCCGCTTGTGGAAAGGCCCGCGCTGGGCGGAGGTGGCCGAGATAAACGAACTGGAAGCCCCCCTGCAAAAGTGCGACACCTTCCGCGTCCGGATGTAGGGCGGGGCCCCTGCCCCGCGCGGAGCCCCCCGGCTCCGCTGCCACAATAACCGAGAACCCAGACTCCACCCATCCACCCACGCACCCCCCCACAGATCCGCGTTACAATACCTTTTCCCCGATGCACCACCTCAAGTCGCTAATCCGCGAGGTCCCGGACTTCCCCAAACCCGGCATCAATTTTTACGACATCACCACCCTGCTCAAAGACTCGGCCGGGTTCAAGACCGTGATCGATTCGTTATCCCAGCATTACGATCCCCGCTCCGTGGATGTGGTCCTCGGCATTGAGGCGCGCGGGTTCATCATTGCGCCCGCCATCGCTTATGCGCTGGGCCATGGCTTCATCCCGGTGCGCAAGATCAACAAGCTGCCGGCCGCCTGCGAGCGTATCGAATACGCGCTGGAGTATGGCACCGACAAGCTGGAGATCCACAAGGATGCCATCACTCCCGGCCAGCGCGTGCTGATCATCGACGACGTTCTGGCCACCGGAGGCACGGCGGCGGCGGTAACGCGGCTGGTGGAGATGTTGGGCGGCAAGGTGGCCGGCCTAGGCTTCATTCTGGAATTGGATTTCCTTAAAGGGCGCGAGAAGCTGCACGGTTACGATGCTTTCTCGCTGCTGCATTACTGAGCGCCTTGAGCACGTCGAGAGTCCGTCTACAGTCGCTGGCCAAGATCAATCTCGATCTACGCGTGCTCAACAAGCGCGCGGATGGCTTCCACGAGCTCCGCACGGTCTTTCAAACCGTATCGCTGGCCGATAAGATCGAAGTGGAGTACACACCCGGCCGAACCACCCGGTTGGAGCTTGATTCCACCGTGCAGATAGCCGATAACTTGATCCTGCGCGCTGCGGATCTGGCTTTGGAAGCTATGGGCACGCGGGCGCGGGTGCGGTTCCGGCTCATCAAGAAGATCCCGATGGGCGGCGGCCTGGGCGGCGGCTCCAGCAATGCGGCGGCGGTCCTGCTGGCTCTGCCGGTGCTGGCGCGCAAGCCGCTGCCAATGGAAACGCTGCTGGACCTGGGATCGCAACTGGGCAGCGACGTTCCGTTTTTCCTTCTAGGCGGCGCGGCGGTGGGCCTGGGGCGGGGGACTGAACTGTACCCGCTGCCCGACCTTCCATCCCGGCCCGCGCTGCTGATCGCGCCGGGCGTGCACGTCTCCACCGGCGCTGCCTACGCTGCCCTGCGCCGTAAATTGACAAATGAGTTAGCGTCCCGTATTATTAATAGTTTCCAGGCATTCGTCGGACGTTTGGCGGCATCTGCGTATGGGGATGGCGAGAACGATTTTGAAAGCGTCGTTTTCGGCAAGTATCCTCAACTGGAATCGATCAGGGACAAGCTGCTTGCTGCAGGGGCGGGGACCGCGCGGATGTCCGGAAGCGGGTCCACGCTTTTCGGTATCTTTCGGGATCGAAAATTGCGCGACCGCGCGGCGCGGCGGTTTGTGCGCGACCCGGAGGCGGGCGAGATCTTTCCCGTGAATTTGGTGGGCAGACGCCGCTACCAAGCTCTGTGGAGGCGGCAGTTGGGGATTGCGGACATGGGTGGGACGATATGGCCGCCGCGAAGCCGGTGAAAGCGATGAGATTCGAGCAGATGAAGGTGTTTACCGGCAACGCCAACCCGGCGCTGGCCGGCAAGATCTGCGCTGCCCTCGGGATTAACGTCGGCGCCGCCGCCGTCAGGCCGTTTTCGGACGGTGAAATCTACCTTCAGATCGAAGAAAACGTACGCGGGGCCGACGTTTTCGTAGTCCAACCGACCTGTACGCCGGTGGACCGGCATCTGATGGAACTGCTCCTGATGATCGATGCGCTGAAGCGGGCCTCAGCGGAACGCATCACGGCAGTGTTACCCTATTATGGGTATGCGCGGCAGGATCGTAAGGACAAGCCGCGGATGCCTATTTCGGCCCGATTGATCGCAAATTTGATCCAGCGGGCCGGCGCCGACCGCGTTCTGGGGCTCGACCTGCACGCCGCGCAGATCCAAGGATTCTTCGACGTTCCGGTGGATCATTTGTTCGCTGCGCCGGTGATGGTGGAGTTTTTCGAGACGCAGGGACGGCGTGACATTACGGTGGTATCGCCGGACGCCGGCGGTGTTGAGCGGGCGCGGGCGTTTGCCAAGCATTTGAACGCCCCGCTGGCAATTATCGATAAGCGGCGGACGGAAGTGAATGTAGCCGAGGTGATGCACATCATCGGCGATGTGGAAGGAAGACATTGTTTGATCGTGGACGATCTGATCGATACGGCCGGCACCCTGGTCAAGGCCGCGGAGGCGCTCACCGCGCAGGGCACGCTCAGCGTGACGGCTTGCGCCACGCACGCGGTTCTGTCGGGGCCGGCGGTGGAGCGGATCTCCAGTTCGGATATTCAGCAGGTGGTGGTGACCAATTCCATCCCTTTGCGGGACGACGCGATGAAATGCTCGAAGATCAAGGTGCTCTCAGTGGCGCCTCTGCTCGCGCGAGCCATACAGTCGATTCACGAGGACGGATCCGTCAGCACCCTGTTCATTTGAAACCAATACAAACCAGGTCTTGCGGCGCGCTATGCCGGAGCCTGTGAGGAGCATGCCATGAGGAAAGATATTACGATTCCCGCCGAGCCTCGCGAGGGGCGCGGAAAGAATGAAGCGCGGCGATTGCGCGTAAAAGGCCAGACGCCCGGCGTATTGTACGGCGCCGGCCAGGATGCCGTGGCTGTCGCGGTCAGTCCGCGCGAAGTGAACCGTATCCTGCGCAGCGCCACCGGCCACAACACCATTTTCAATCTTCAGATCAACAACGGCGATTCGACCCCCGTGATGCTGACGGACTGGCAGCGCGATCCGGTGAAGGACACCTTGCTGCACGTGGATCTGAAACGCATCGATCTGACCAAGCGCATCGCCATCAAGGTGCCGATTCATATGATCGGCGATGCCAAAGGCGTGAAGCTCCAGGGCGGTTTGCTCGAAGCTATCACGCGCGAGATAGAGATCGAGTGCCTGCCTGATGAGATTCCGGATATGTTCACCATCGACGTGACGGAGCTGAACCTGGGGCAGAGCCTGCGGGCGAGCGACGTTCCCATGGTGGGATCGATGGTTCTGCTAAGCGCGTCGGACCAGGTGCTGGCCCACGTAATCGCACTGAAGGCCGAGCCGGTTCCCGAAGCCGAAGCCGCCGCTGCCGCCCCCACTACCGCCGAGCCGGAAGTGATCAAGAAGGGCAAGAAGGACGAAGAGGGCGGAGCCGCCGAACCCAAGGCCGAAGCCAAGGGCGAGAAGAAAAAGAAGTAAGAAGTCGTGGCCGAGTTCGCCACTCTTGTTATCGGCCTGGGGAATCCAGGCGAGGAGTACGAGCTTACGCCGCATAACCTGGGTTTCCAGGTAGTCGACCGGATGGCCGCGCGAAATGGAATCCGGGTGACGCGCAAGGAATGTATGGCGCTGGTGGGTCAAGGCCGCATAGGCGGCCAGCCGGCGCTGCTGGCGAAGCCGCTGACGTATATGAATCTCAGCGGGCCATCGGTGAAGGGACTGATGGCGAAGTACGAGTTGGAGCCGCGGAGTCTGGTAGTCGTATATGACGAGCTGGATCTGCCGTGGCGGTCGCTGCGGATCAGGCCCACTGGATCGGCTGGCGGGCATCGAGGGATGCAGTCCGTGATCGAGACCATCGGCAGCGGCGATATCCCCCGGGTTCGCCTGGGGATTCACGGGGGCAGCCGTCAAGGGGACGGCGCTCGAATCGTGCTCGCGCAGTTCAAGCGGGCGCAAAAAGAGGAACTGGATGAATTGCTGGACTTTGCGTCCCAGGCAGTGGAATCCATAATCGCGGAAGGCGTCGAAAAGTCCATGACGAAATACAATCGTCGCGCCCCAGGCGAACAAGAGGAAGAATGAGAATTTACGAAGAGTTATTCATCCTCCAGCCCGATGTAACCGATGAAGTGGTGGATCCGCTTATCGAACAGCTGACTGGAATTATCACCGGCCAAGGCGGCACGGTGGATAAGAACGAAAAGTGGGGCGTGCGCAAGCTCGCTTACCGCGTGCAAAAGTACAACGAAGGCTACTATGTCCTGCTGCAATTCACCGCCGGTCCGGAAACGGTCCGGGAGTTGGAGCGGCGGCTGCGCGTAACCGACGTGGTGATGAAGTTTATCACGGTGCGCATTGATGAGAAGCTGAAGAAAATCGAGAAGCGGCGCAAGGCGCGTGCCAAGCGGGCGGCCCGCAAACCGCCGCCTCCGGTGGCCGCGCCGAGCATGCCCACTGGTGAGCCGGCCGCGGGTGGCGGCGCGATGCCTGGAGCGCCGATGCCGGGAGCGCCTGCTCCGGCCGCGCCGGCGGAAACACCGGAACCAGCCCTGGCCGGTTCGGGAGAAAAGGAATAAGTCATGGCTGAATCAAGAGGACGTCCCATCAGCGCATCGCAGCGGCCCACCGGCGGCGACAAGGCGATGGCCACCAAGAAGCAGTATTTCCGGCGCAAAAAAGTCTGCCGGTTCTGCGTGGAAAAAATCGACGACATCAATTACAAAGACACCCGAATGCTCTCGGCCTTCATCTCCGAGCGCGGCAAGATCACGCCGCGGCGGATTTCCGGGGTGTGCTCTCCGCACCAGCGGCGGCTGAGCGAAGCCATCAAGCAGGCGCGCAATATCGCGCTGATTCCGTTCTCGGCGCCGGTATAAGGGAGGCTATGCCATGATCGAACTGATTCTCCGTGAAGACGTGGACAAGCTGGGATCGCGCGGCCAGCTGGTGAAGGTATCGCCCGGTTACGCGCGCAATTTCCTGCTGCCCAAGCGGCTGGCCGTGGCGGCCAGCGAAGCCAACAAGAAGATTGTGGAGCAGGAGCGCCAGGCGCATCTGAAACGCGATGCCAAGGAGCAGGCGGGGGCGGCCGATCTGGCGAACATGCTGGACGCCGTTACCGTTACCATCAGCCAGAAGGCCGGTGAAAACGATCAGCTCTTCGGATCGGTGACATCCAAGGATATCGCCGATGGCCTGGAATCGCAGGGCTACAACATCGAGCGGCGCAAGATTCAGCTCGACGCGCCCATCAAAACTCTGGGGCAGCACAAGGTCGTGATCCGGCTGCATCCCGAAGTGACGGCTGAGATCACCGTCAGCGTTCTCAAGGAAGAATAGCGCGCGCCATTGCCAGGCGACGTGATACTTCCCGGCCAATACAACTCCACCGCGCCGTATCGTCTGCTGGAGGCGGCGGCGCGGGGCAAAATCGGTATTGACCACCGGTTCCTGCACGCTATCCTGGACCGTCCGGCCGAGTCGGTTCCCGATCTGCTGCGCTTCGCGGAGCAGGATCGCAAAAATGATGCCGTGGATCTAGACCAGGATCTGCTGGCGATCTTCGCCGCGCTGCGAACGCCAGACGCCCTTCCCTTTTACATCTCTTTTTTGCGCACCCACCCGGAGGATGCTCCCGACGAGCTGGTGGAAGCCGTAACTCCGCTGGGCGCGGCGGCTTTGGAGCCGCTGCTGGCTCTGTATGAGGATCTCGGGGAGGAACAGGGCGGGGAAGTGGCCTTCTTGCTGGCTGCGCTGGGCGTTCATGAATCCAGAATCTTGAAGATGTTCCTCGATCGGCTGGAGTATGACGCCTCCGACGCGGCGTTATTGCTGCAAATGTACGGTGATCCCTCGGCCCTTCCCGCACTGGAGCGGCTGCTGGCCGAAGTCCCCGAAAGCGATGACTGGCTGCGGCGTCAGCTCGTGGAATCGATCGACGCGCTCAAAGCGGGCGTCGCGCGGAGCGAGGAGGCTTCGCCGCCTTTCGATATTTGGCCGCTCTATGCCGAGGTAGCGGCGCCGCGCTTCGATTTGTTGACCGAGAGCGAGAGGCTGCGCGTATTTGACAGCGAATCGCCGGATTTGCGCGCGGGCGCGGCGGCAAGTTTCGTCAGTCAAGAGCTCTCCGAAGAGGCGCAAAGACGGTTGCTCAAGCTGGCCAAGGAAGATCCGGATGCGGTTGTGCGCGGCCGGGCGTGGGAAGCGCTGTCGGATGCGCTGGAAGACGCGAAGATACGCAATGCGATGCTGGCGGTGGCGGAAGACACGCACGCGCCGGTGGAGGAGCGCGGCGGAGCTGTTTCGGGGCTGGCGCAGGAATCGGGCGATCCTCGAGTGCGGCGCGCGATCGAGAAACTTTACGATGAGCCCGCGGGCCGCGCCAAGGCATTGGAGGCGATGTGGCGCTCGCTTGACCGCAGCTTCGGGCCATATCCGGTACGTCATCTCAGCGATCCGGATGCCGAGATCCGCCGCAACGCGATCTGGTGCATCGGACATTTGAAGCTGCAGCAGGAAGCGCCTCGCCTTACGCCCATGTTTGAGGACGACGAGTTCCGCGTGGACGCGCTTTTCGCCTACGCCATGGCGTATCCGGGAGAAGTGTCGCGCAGCCGCGCGAAGTCCGTACTGCAGAAGATCGAGGATTTGGCGAACGGCCTGAGTGAGGACGAGCTGGAGCTGGTGGAAGTCGGGATCGATCAGCGGCTGATGCTGCAAGGTCAGGAGCCGGTATTTTCCGGCGAGCCGGAGGTCGAGCCGGTGGTGAACGGGAAGTCGAAGGTGGGTCGCAACGATCTGTGCCCGTGTGGCAGCGGGAAGAAATACAAGAACTGCTGCGGCGGGTAACCTCCCCCGCGCAAAGCTGATATTCTTCTCCTTCATGGCCAATATTTTTCGGGACCGCCTCCTGGACGGCAAGGTTGCGTTCGTTACCGGCGGTGGCAGCGGCATCGGACAGGCGATGGCCGAACGATTCGCCGCGCATGGGGCCTCCGTTACGCTCTGCGGACGCCGTCAAGAGAAACTCGATGCTGCTGCCGCCGCGCTCCGCGAACGGGGCGGTACCGTTTCCACGGCTGCCGCGGATGTGCGCGACTATGCGGCGCTGGCCGCTGCCTTTGCGAAGACTCGCGAGGCTTTCGGCGAAATTGACATACTCGTCTGCGGCGCCGCGGGCAACTTCCCCGCGCCCGTAACCGGCATGTCGGCCAATGGATTCAAGGCCGTGATCGATATCGATCTTCTGGGAACCTTCAATGCCTGCCGCGCCGCTCATGAACATCTGCGCAAGCCGGGAGCTTCCATTCTCAGCATTTCGGCCAGTCATGCGACGCAGCCCATGGCGCTGCAGGCACATGTTTGTGCCGCCAAGGCCGGTGTGGATCTGCTCACCCGGACCTTGGCCATTGAATGGGGCCCCGACGGCATTCGGGCCAATTGCATTACTCCCGGACCCACCGACGACACGGAGGGAATGCGCCGCCTCGCGCCCACCGAGGACGCGCGGCGGAAGGTGGCGCAAGCCGTGCCGCTGCGACGGTTCGGCACTAAGGATGAGCTAGCGGACCTGGCCTTGTTCCTGTGCTCGGATGCCGCTGCGTACATCACGGGCGGCGTCTTTTACTGCGATGGTGGATCGGCCCTGGTGCGATCCGGATCCCTGGCTGGGCTCACTTGACCCCGCGGACCGATCGGCTGCTGCGTCAACTCGGAGTGGTCAGCGCCACCGCGTTGGTGGTCTCCAACATGGTGGGCACGGGAATCTTTACGTCCACCGGTTATCTGGCTGGGCAGCTAGGATCCCCCCAAATCGTGCTCCTGATCTGGGCCGTGGGCGCCATTTGCGCGCTGGCCGGCGCATTCTGCTATTCCGAGCTGGGCGTGAATTTCCCGAGCTCCGGCGGCGAGTACGTTTATCTTACGGAAGCTTTCGGACCCACCTGGGGTTTCATGACCGGCTGGATCTCATTCTTCGCTGGATTCTCCGCGCCCATCGCCTTGGCGGCGCTCGCCTGCTCGGATTACGCAGGCCACTTCTTCCCGGCCTTGAAGCAGGAGAATTCAGCCGTCATCGGCGGCACGAATTGGGGAATTCACGTCGGGCCCGCGCAGGCGGTAGCCTGCACCCTGGTCGCGATCTTCACCATCCTGAACTGCCTGGGCATCCGCCGCACGGCCCGTATCCAAAACGTCCTCACGGCCACGAAAGTGGTTGTGATCCTGGC
>JAYTVY010000348.1:0-4486 GCA_043743755.1 Bryobacterales bacterium
GAAGCCAATCTGGAAGACGCCTGGCGCCGTTCGCAACCCGCTTATGATCGCGCGATTGCCCTGTATCACGGTCCCGTAACCCAGGCCATCTTTCAAGCGAATGCCTACCTGCGCAATCCCACTAGCGGCTACCTCGGACGCCGCTTTCAGATCTATATCGATCTGCTCGGCGCACCCAATCAGATCCAGACCCGCAGTTACAAGGACGACTATTTCGTGGTGGTGACGCCTTCCCCCGATCCGCAGATCGACGATATCCGCCATGCCTGGCTGCATTACCTGCTGGATCCTCTGTCCATCAAGTACTCCGAGCAACTCACCCGCATCAAGCCGCTGGCCGATTACGCCCAGGCAGCGCCCGCCCTGGACGAGCGCTACAAGAATGACCTGCTGCTGCTCACCACCGAATCGCTCATCAAGGCCGTGGAAAGCCGTCTCGCGGCAGGCGACAAGCGCCGCAAGCTGGTGGATGACGCGATGCGCGAAGGTTATGTCCTGACGGCTGCCTTCGCGGCCGGTCTGCCCGAGTTTGAAAAGCAGGCTCGCGCGATGCGGCTCTACTTCCCCGAGTTGGTGGAGTCGATCAGCCTCAAGTCCGAGCAAACGCGGCTCGCAAATTACGAGTTTGCGAAGCAGCCGGCTATCCGCGTGGCGCCGCATTCGGCCGAGCCGCCGCCTCCGCAGCTCACCGGCGCCGCCAAGATTCTGGATGACGCGCAGCAACTGTACGCCGCCCGCGATCTCGAAAAAGCCAGACAGGCGTACCTGCGCGTCCTGGAGCAAACCGCCGACCGGTCGTTGCACGCGAAGGCCTACTATGGCCTGGCCCGCATCGCCGCGCTCGAAAAGAATCCCGAGCTGGCCGAAAAGTTCTTCCAGAAAACCCTCGAGCTTTCGCCCGACGACGACACCCGCGCCTGGGCGCACGTCTATCTAGGCCGCCTCGCGGATGCGTCCGGCGACCGCGATGAGGCCGCCAAAAATTACAAAGCCGTCCTGGCCGTGGCGGGAGCTTCCCCCGGCGCCCGCGCCGCGGCCGAAAAAGGAATGCAGGAGGCGTTCAAGTCCAAATGAGCGCTGGTCCGTTTACTATAGGAATATCCATGCGAACCCGAACCCATCGCTTGCTCGCCATACTGTGCGGCGCTCTCCTGGCCGGCGCCGGCATCCTTTCGGCCCAGCCTAAACCCAAGTCCCCGAAAGAAGTGGAGGCGCTCCAGAAAGCGGTCGCCGCGGGCCAGACCCCCGATGCCCAGATCGCCAACATCGACGCCGTTCTTACTAACTTCGCCGACACCGAGTATAAAATCCCCCTGATGCAGATGGCTCTCTCGCTCGCCGAGAGCAAAGGCGATGCCGTGCTCATCGCCGTCTGGGGCGATCGTCTGCTGGACGCCGATTCCAAGAACGTCTTCGCGCTGACCACCCTGGCTGGGTCTATCGCCTCCAGCACCAAGGAGTTCGATCTCGACAAGGAAGAGAAGCTGGCCAAGGCCGAGAAGTATGCGCGCGATGGCATCGCCAATGCCCCGAACACGCCCAAGTCCAATCCGGCCATTCCCGACGAGCAGTGGGCTGCCGTGAGGAAAGATCTGGCGGCGCAGAATCACCAGACTCTGGGCATCATCGCCATGCTGAACAAGAAGTATGATGTCGCGATCACCGAGTACAAGTCTTCGCTCGATACAGCAGCCACGCCCGATCCCGCTACCATGGTGCGGCTGGGTGACGCGTACGGCAAGGCCGGCAAGAACGACGATGCCGCCGCCGCTTATGACCGCGCCATCAATTCCACGAATGCGAACCCGGTGGTCAAGCAGGCCGCCCAGCAGCGCAAGGCGTTGCTGCCCAAAAAGCCCTGAGCGCCCCCTCGCATGCACGTGGAGCAGGAAGCACTCGAAGCTCTGGAAACCGCCGCCGGACACCGCTTCCGCAATCGCGACTTGCTGCGCCGAGCGCTCACCCACCGCTCGCGGGTTCATGACGATCAGAGCGTCACCGATAACGAACAGCTCGAATTCCTCGGTGACGCCATCCTTGGATTCCTCACCAGCGAAGCGCTGGTGGCCCGCTACCCGGATTGGCCCGAAGGCCGCCTGTCGAAGCTGAAAGCTCACCTGGTGAGTTCGGCCCACTTGTATCAGGCAGCGCACGCGCTGGGCGTTGGAAACCATCTGATCCTTGGCCGCGGCGAGGAAATGAGCGGCGGCCGCGAAAAGAAAGCGCTCCTGGCAAACGCCCTGGAGGCCTTGATCGCGGCATTGTATTTAGACGCCGGCCTCGCCGCTACCCGCGATTTTGTTCTGCGCCACATCGTCGGCGACGCCCCCACTCCAGATTCCAGCGCCGATCCCATGACGGATCACAAGAGCGCCCTCCAGGAAATGGCCCAAGCCTTGAGGCTCCCTCAGCCCCGTTACCACATCGTCGAAGAGCGCGGCCCCGAGCACGCCAAAACCTTCATCGTGGAAGTAAGCGTGGGCCGCGACTGGTCCAGCCGGGCCGAAGGCATGAGCAAAAAAGACGCCGGCCAGCGTGCCGCCCAGCAGGTCCTCCACCAGCTATCCGACTGGGGCCGCTAGCCTTGTACGGCGGGCCCCCCGGCCCGCAGCCGGCCCCCCGGCCGGCCACCCCTGTAACTTTTCCCAGTCTCCAGTCGGGCATGAGCCCCAACCCCTTGATTCCATTACCCCACCCCCCTGGCCCCCAAGTTGCACTAAAAAAGTCCATATGTTCAAGAAAACCCTCGCGACATCTTTCCTGGCTGCGCTTGTTCTCTGCGCCCAGGTCCCCAATCCAACCCAGCGGCGCGTGGGCCGTGATGGTGATGCCCCCGTCGCGATGTTTCGTATTGAAGTGGTTGCCCGCTCCACCCAGGCCGTCAATTACCGGCACCGCGGCGGCGCCACCAAGGTCGATTTCCAGGGAACGGCGCTCATGTCCGGCGGCAAGGGCGACGCCAAGGTGGAAAGCGAGCGCGGCGATATCAAGATTTCCGCCGATCTGAAAAACTTCGTTTCCCCGAGTACGTTCGGGCCTGAATACTTGACCTACGTCCTCTGGGCCATCTCGCCGGATGGACGCCCGCAAAATCTCGGCGAACTGACGCTGAGCGACTACGGCGCGGGTTCGTCCAGCCACATTAATACCACCAGTCCCATCCAGACCTTCGGCATGATCGTGACCGCCGAGCCTTACTACGGCGTCACCCAGCCCAGCGATGTGGTGGTGATGGAAAATGTCATGCGCCCGGACACCATGGGCGTCATCGAGCTGATCGACGCGAAATATGAGCTGCTTCCGCGCGGCATTTACACCATGCGCGGCAAAGCCCCCGGTTTCGTGCCTCAATACGTCAGCAAGAAATTGCCGTTTGAGCTCTATGAGGCGCAGAACGCCGTGCAGATCGCACGTTTGGCCGGCGCCGACCGGTATGCGGCCGACAGTTACCAGAAAGCCAATGAAGCTCTGAATCAGGCGCTGCGCTACCAGGCGCAGAAGCCCGGCCAGAAGCCCGTGATTACCATGGCGCGTGAAGCCGTGGTCCGCGCGGAGGACTCCCGCGTGATCGCCATTCGCCGCCAGCTGGATGAGCAGCAGGAGAATGAGCGCATGGCGTCGCTGGCTCGCGAAAACGCGGCTAAGGCCGATGCGGACCGGCAGGCGGCTGAAGCGCAGCGCCAGTCTCAGCAGCGCGCGCAAGCCGAGGCTGAGGCGCGGGAGCAAGGCGCTCGCCGCGCGCAGGCCGATGCCGATCGCGCAGCAGCCGAACGCGCCAGCGCCGACGCCCGCCTCGCCACGCAACAAGCCCAGGCTGAACGGGCAGCGGCGGAACGCGCGAAAGCCGAGGCCGATGCGGCTCGCCAGGCAGCCCTTGCCCAGCAGCAAGTACTCGCCGCCGAAGCCGAGAAAGCGCGGCAAGCGGCCTCCGAATCGGACCGCATGCGCCAAAAGGCCGAAGAGGAGCAGGCCCAGTTGCGGCAGCGGCTGCTGGACCAGTTCAATCAGATCTTGCAGACGCGCGACACAACTCGCGGCCTGGTGGTGAACATGTCCGATGTGCTTTTCGATTCGGGCCGCTACACGCTGAAGCCCGGCGCTCGTGAAAAACTCGCGCGCCTCTCCGGCATCGTGCTGGGACATCCCGGCTTGAATCTTGAAGTGGAAGGCCACACCGACAGCGTCGGCGGGGACGATTACAATATGCGCTTGTCCGAGAACCGGGCCAACACGGTGCGGGAGTTCCTGGTCACCCAGGGAATTAACGCCGGCAACGTCACAGCCAAGGGTTTCGGCAAGACCATGCCCGTAGCGGACAATGCGAATGCGTCCGGCCGCCAGATGAATCGCCGCGTGGAGCTGGTTATTTCCGGCACCATCATCGGCACCACCCTGACGTCAACGCGCACGCAGGTCTACACTCCCGCTCCTCCGCGATAACATGCAGGTGTGGAGCCACTAGTAAACCCGGCGACTCCGGGCGCGG
>JAYTVY010000349.1:0-2039 GCA_043743755.1 Bryobacterales bacterium
CGCGCGGACCTGGGGGTCCGCCGTACATACGGGGAGGGGGAACAAAGACGGGGGGGATCCGCGTATCCTGGTTTTGATGCCGGCTGAATTCGCCATTGAGACCGCGGACCTCGCCAAAATCTTTCGCACCCGCTGGAAGCGCCGAGAAGTGCGGGCCGTCGATGGGATCTCCCTGCAAGTGGCGCGCGGCTCAACCTTCGGCCTGTTGGGTCCCAACGGGGCGGGGAAGACCACCTTCGTCAAGATGCTGCTCTCGGCCGTTCATCCCACCGCGGGAAGCGCCCGCGTCTTTGGCCGCAATGTCACGCATGCCGCGGCGCGCCGGCCCATCGGGTACCTTCCCGAGAACCACCGCTTTCCTACCTATTTCACCGGCGCCGGAATGCTCGACTTTTACGCCGGGCTCTCCGGCGTCGACAAGCTCACGCGCAAGAAGCGCATTCCCGAGCTGCTCGACCGCGTGGGCTTGGACCGTTGGGGCGATGTCCGGATCGGCAAATACTCCAAAGGCATGTTGCAACGGCTGGGACTGGCCCAGGCGCTGATCCATTCTCCCGATCTGTTGATCCTCGACGAGCCTTCCGATGGCGTCGATCCCGTGGGCCGCCGCCACATCCGCGAGATTCTAACCGAACTCGAGGAAAAGGGCGTGACCATTTTCATCAATTCGCATTTGCTGGTTGAGGTGGAACTGTTCTGCCGCGAAGTCGCGATTTTGCACAAGGGAAAAGTCGCCCTGCAAGGGGCCGTAAAGGATCTCACGTCGGGCCGCGGTTACCGTCTGGCGGCGGCGGGGGTGCCCGATCGGCTGGCCGAGGAATTGCGCCTGAGCGCCGGCGCGGCTTCCACTCGCGACGGAGTCTCGGAATATCATTTCGGAACTCGCGAGCAAGCCAACTCCGCCCTGGACTTGCTCCGCGCCGAACACTGCGAGATTGAGGCGCTGGCGCCAACCACCAGCACGCTGGAGGAAGTGTTTCTTAAGACCGTGGACCCCGGGGGCGCCCATTGACCGCTACCATCGCTTTGATTCGCGATACGTTCCGCGAAGCTTTCGCCCGTAAAATCTTCTGGGGACTCTTCGGGCTCTCCACGTTGATGATCCTGTTCTTCCTCTTTCTGCTAAAGATCGACGTGGTGGAAGGAGCCATGGCCACCGTCTCGCTCATCGGCCGCACAGTGGACCGTTCCATCGACGCCGAGCGCTGGGTGCGCGGGGCATATGCGTTCATCGCCGGCTTCTTGTTCACCTGGGGCTTGTTCCTCTCGTCCTTCGCCTCCGCGGGCTTGATCCCCAGCGTGCTCGAGCCCGGCCGGATCGAACTACTGCTCTCAAAGCCCGTTTCGCGCACGCACATTCTGCTAGGCCGCTACCTCGGCAACGTCCTGGTGGTCACGTGCAACAACGCATGGCTGGTGCTGGGCGTCTGGACCATTCTCGGAATCAAAACCGGCATTTGGCGGCCCAGCTTCCTGATCACTATCCCAGTCACCATGTTCGCCTTCGCGGTGCTGCTCACCGTGGTGGTACTCGTCGGCGTGATATTCGAGAGCGCCGCGCTGGCCACCATGGTGAGCGCCGCGCTCATGCTGCTCAGCGCGATTCTTGGACAAACCACCATCATGCTGAAGCTGCTGTCCTCGGAATGGTCGCGAAACGTGTGGCGCACGCTGTACTACTCGCTCCCGAAGATCTATGACCTGGGCCGCATGGCCGTGGACACCATCAACAAAGGTTCCGTCGACGACTACATGCCGGTCTGGACATCCTCAATTTTCGCCGTCCTCGTCCTCGGGGTCGCGCTCTGGATCTTCCACAAGAGGGACTTCTAAATGCGAGCCACCTTGGCCCCGCTCATCATTCCTTTGGCCCTGCTGTCCTGCTCCATCAAGCCCTCCAGCTCGATCACACCCGACCCTGTCCTGGCCCCCCTGATCCCCCCCGACGCCGTCTTCGCGGCCGGCCTCAACGTGGACGCAATGCGCACATCCCCCGCGTGGCAGAAGCATCTCAGCAAAGTAGATTTCCCCGCGCTCAC
>JAYTVY010000350.1:0-18134 GCA_043743755.1 Bryobacterales bacterium
GCTGGCTTTCAAGGTGCCTACGCCCGAGGCCGAGAAACTTTTCATGGACAGCTTTGACAAGTCCGTAGCCCGCTTCAAGGAGCTGGCGGCGCAGTCGGACGGAGAAGCGCTTCGGCTGGCGAACCAAAACTTCGACACCGGCCAGCCGACGCGCGCGGGCGAGTACCGGATGGCGGATGACACGTACACCAAACTGCTGGAAAAGCTGGCGGACCATAAGGGTCCCGTTCCGGCCGATTTGCGCGCGAACATCCTGGCGTTTTACAGCGGGCAACCGGTGGAGGGTTCCGAGAAGGCCAGGCAGGAACTACTGGCGTTACGGCAGTAGCAGGCGCGCGCCGATGCGCCGGTATACTCCGGCCCAGGCGTTGATCAGGTGCGTGGTGAGCAGCGTCATGATCGCGCCCAGCCCGCAAAAGAACATGGCCTGATCGAGCGTAGTGACGGGGCCATCCCACATTTGTACCGGCACAACCTGATAGATCAGCGGCACCGTGAGGAGCATGAGGCTCGCGGGAACCAGTCCAACGATCATCACCAGCGACACGATGCCCATTGGAAGGCGCAAGAAGAGCCATCCCAGGCCACGCCAGGTCGACGGCTGGCGCAGATAGAACACGATCTTTTCGATTAGCTTCGGAGGACTTTGCCGTGGCGGCGCGGCGGGGATCTCGGCGCCCAGCAATCGCCGAAAAAGCCCTCGTTCGAAACGCAAGAACTGCGTGGCAGCGGCGAAGACACACATCATAATAGCCGCCCCGATCACGATGACGAGCAATCCCGCTCCCACCGAAAGGCCGACGGCAAGGAAAGCGAAGTAAAACAGGCCCAAGGGGTAGGCCAGCGCCAAGTATCCAAGATTGCGGTAGGTCTGAGGATCGAGAACGGCGCCGAAAAGATGGTCCACGGCCGTTGGCCGGGCGAAAGTGTCGGTCATGCCCTATGATACGAATGCGCCGGGGCGGAAGTTCCGATGCATTCTTCCCGGCGTCGCGGGCTAAACTGAAGGGGAACCATGATGAAGACACTAATCGCATTCGCCGCTGCCACGCTGGGTCTGCTTGCGCAAGACCAGCAGTTCGGATCGAAGCTTCCGCCGCCTTTCGCCACCAAATCGGCGACCAATGGACCAAAAGTAGTGGACCGGCCTGACGGCGCCGTACTGCATGTCCCCGCGGGCTTCCAGATTGAAGAATACGCGAGCGGCTTCAATCGTCCCCGATTCATGCTGGCCGGACCCAGCGGCGAGATCCTGCTGTCCGACATGACCAACAGCGGCACGGTCTACGCTCTCACCGGCGCGAAACCCGAGCGCAAGGCGCTGATCGAACATCTGGACCGTCCTTACGGGCTGGCGCTTTGGAAGGACTATCTCTACGTCGGCGAGCCCACCTCCATCAAGCGCTACAAGTACGACTCCAAGAACCTGACCGCCGGGCCGGGCGAGGAAATTGCCGGCTTGAAGGGTTTCGGCACCGCGCATATCACGCGCAGCCTGTTGTTTGACCGCAAGGGCGAGAAGCTGTACGTCGGGGTAGGATCGGGATCAAACGTCGATGCCGGCGAAGACCCCAAGCGGGCGGCCATCAACCGGTACAATCCGGACGGCAGCGGCCACGAGATCTTCGCCGCCGGCACGCGCAATCCCATCGGCCTGCACTGGTACCCGAACTCCGACACGCTTTGGGCGGCCGTGCAGGAGCGCGATGCCCTGGGTGACGATCTGGTGCCGGACTATTTCACGCACATCCAGCAGGGCGCCTTCTACGGATGGCCCTACGCGTATGCCGGACCCAACGAAGACCCGCGCCGCAAGGGCGAGCGCGAGGATCTGGTGAAGAAGACCATCGCCGGCGACATCCTGCTGCAATCGCACGTCGCGGTGCTGGATTTCCTGTTCTATACGGGCAAGCAATTCCCGAAGGAGTACCAGGGCGGCGCATTCCTGGCGTTCCACGGCTCCTGGAACCGCGAGAAGCGCGTGGGCTATTCGGTAGCGTTCATTCCTTTTGAGAACGGCAAGCCGAGCGGGCCGGTGCGCGATTTTCTCACTGGATGGATGGTGACGCCGGAGTCCAAGGAAGTATGGGGACGACCGGTAGGAATTTTCCAGATGGCCGACGGCAGCATCCTGGTCACCGACGACGGCGGCAAGAAGATTTGGCGCATTTCGTACAAAGGACGCTAGCGCTGGTGCTGGTAGTGTCGGGCCTGCTGGCGCAAACGGCTCCGGCGCTGAAGCCGTTCAGCCACAAGAAGCACCTCGCGATGGGCAACATCGCGCCGATACTCGCCGCGGCCATCGACAAGGGCACGTACCTCGGCATTCCGGGCGATATCCGCCGGCATTTGAATGGGACCAATCCGTGCGCGGCGTGTCACCGGGGGCTCGAAGATTCCAACCGCGTCGGCAAGGTCAACATGCCTCAAATGTCGGATTGCCTGGTCTGCCACTCGAAGATCGACCCGCCCGACAGTTGCGCATTCTGCCACACGGCGGACGCGAAGCTTCGGCCGGTCTCGCATGCGGCGGATTTTTTGGATAAACACAGCAGCAAGACCGCGGGACTGAATTATCAGACCTGCGCGGTATGCCACGGGCGCAAGTTCAACTGCATGGGCTGCCACCAGAGCTAAAACGCTCCCTTATGGTCGCGGCTCAGACGGTTATTTTTGTTCCGTTGAAGCGCGTGAACTGATAGCCGTCGAAAGCTTCGCCGTACGTGAGCTTCTGGTCGCGCAGCACGCCGATCGCGACGGCTTCGCCCAGCTTCAGGGATTCGGTATAGTCCGAGCGCCAGTGCACGCCGGCGATATTACGGCCGATGGCGATATTGGAAGCCAGCTTATTCAACTCGCCGCCGACGGTCAGCGCGCCGGCATCGGATCCGGTGTAGGGAACCAGCGTGGTTCCATCGTCGGAGGCAACCACTGGATTCGAAACCGGGTAGCTTTCATCGAACAGCGCCTTGAGAATGGTGACGCACGCGCCCGCTACCGTGGCGTGGCCCGCGCCGTAGGACGGATGCAACGGCGAGCCCTCCGGGAATGCTATCGGCAACAGATACGACTGCGTAATTCCGTGGAGCCGGCCAAGCACGGATGAATTTGTGAGATCGGAGTGAACCGGATAGCTCTGCGATTTCGTGAGCGTAAGATGGACAGCGCCCCCATAGGCTTCCGGACGCAGCCGGCGATGCACGAACCATTTCTGATACCAGACGGCCTTCAGCGCGTTGGTGGCGATATCCGCCACGGCGGCAGCGATACCGGGAGCTCCGAAAGTGCCGAAGCCTTCCTGCGTGAGCGATTTCAAGTACGGATTCCCGGGATTAAGCGGCGCTCCCATGCCGCCGCCGATCAGCGCATCGCTGGGATCGGGCGGCTGCAGCATGATCAGCATGGCGTTGAAGTACGCCTGATACAGGACATCCACGTGAACCCATTGCGCCAGATCGCGACCATTGCGGATAAAGCGGCGGGTGCTGTCAAACCGAGCGCTCTGGGTGGGCTTATTACCGTTCTGGGCATTCAGCCAATCCTGATAATTCATCAGGTAGTCGTTGCCGGGAAGCAGCGTGTGCATGCGATGTTCGACATATTCAGAGCCGAACGGGACTGGTTTCAGCAGGAACTGGGAGATATGCGGACCCACTGCGTCTCCCGCGGTGAATCCCCGGAACAAAGTGGCCGTGGCGACTTTGCCGTTCACCTTGGGTCCGCGAAAATCGGAGAGCTGGGAAAGGTCGTCGGCTGCCGCCTGCGTGAGACCGCTGGAGGCGTATTGGGTGAACGGAACATCGCGGGCGAGCGCGGCCCAGTAGAGTTCCACCATCTCGCCGGCAGCTTCGGCGCTGGCGAAGGCGGGGGCGGGCGCAATGGACATGTGGTGCGAATCGATGCCCTGCAAGTTGAAGTCGATTCCGCAGCAGGGATTCACAAACTTCCGCTGTTGCGAAGGCGTGGAAGCGCCCATGGGCACTTGATCCAGTTCAGCCTGACTGCCACTGTTAAGCGCCTGCGTGAAAGCATCGAAGGCTTTCAGGTCCACCTGACCGGAGCCATCGTGCGGCAAACCCTTGGTGTAGCTTCCCACCTTGCTTGCATAGCGCGATTCGTCGCCGTTGGTGCGCTGCGCCGGGATCGGCTGATCGCGCTGAAAGCGGGCGGCATCCACTCGAATGTTATACGCATCGCGGCTGCGCTTCGCGGGACTGCCGGCGGCCGCGGGGCGAGCGCCTTCCAGTTCTTCAGTATGAGCGGTGAGAGCGGCTCCAGTTGCCGCTACCGTGCCGAAAAATGTCCTGCGGGTGAATTCCGATCCCATAAAATCCGGACCTCTTACCTGAGTGAAATGCTTTGGGAACGATTATAGCATTGGGGGTGAGGGCTCGGAGCGGAGCCTTCAGCGAGGTCCTATTTTTTAATCGTTGTATACTGTCTGTTTCCAAGTCTTCTCTAAAAAAGGTTTTCGGCTTTGGAGCACGATAATGTAGCTGATGTCCTCGCGTCCCTGCTGTCGCACCCGGAGGCTGAGTGGATTGAGTACAAGCACAACAACAGCTTCCACGAGGAGATTGGGCAAAATATTTCGGCGCTCTCGAATGCGGCTCGCTTACACCGGCGCGACGCCGCCTATATTATTTGGGGCATTGAAGATGAAAGCCGAAAGATTGTGGGAACAACCTTTCGACCCCGCCGACAGAAGGTGAAGAGCCAAGAACTTGAGAACTGGATTTCCACCCAACACGACCCCAAGATAGATTTCAGGATTCACGAACTGGAGTTCCAGGGCAAGCCAATAGTACTGTTTTCCATCCAGCCGTCAACGGATAGGCCTGTGTCCTTCAAGGCCGTGGAATACATTCGCGTTGGCAGCTATACCAAGAAGTTACGCGACCACCCGGAGAAGGAGAGGGCGCTCTGGGGAAGCTCTCAAGTTCCGTTCGAGCGTGAACTCGCGATTCGAAATGCGCCGACGGAAGAGGTCCTGAAGCTGCTCGACTATCAGGCGTATTTTGAACTGGCGCATCAGGCGGAGCCAATAGACGCAATCGCTATTCTGGAGAGGTTTGAACAGGAAAAGTTAGTCGCCCGCTTTGGTAACCAGAGATGGAACATCACCAATCTCGGAGCGCTGTTGTTTGCGCGAAAACTCTCAGATTTTGGTAGTGTCCTAATTTGGGCACTGGCCACAGCAGCAGTGTTCCCGCTAATATTTCCTCCCTTGGCCAAAGAAGAATTGTGTAACCACAACTCTTTCGCGAGGCAGGTTTACGCCGTAATGAATCAGCGTAGGAGCAGCAGTGGGGTTAGCAGGGTCGGAATAAGCCTCCTGCATCTCAAATATGAACCCCGTTTGATGTTTTTCGGGCATCGCACCAGATTTGTAGTCAACACAACCGACGACCATGGGCAATATGCGATCCGTAACAACAAACGCTGAAGCGTATCACGGCGGCGGCAAAGGCCAAAGACCAGAATGTGTCCGAGTGGATCAGGAGCACATTAGATGCCGCTACCGCCTAGAGAATCCAAATTAGGACACTACCCAGATTTTGAATTGCTTGCCCGCAAGGCCGTCAGAGTAGTAGCGTATCGTGGGCGAAATCGGACAGAGACACTGAATGAGCAGGTTGAAACGCGAGGTTATGCGGCAGGCTTTGCTGGTCTGGTCAATTACATGCCAAATATTTGCCGTTTTGGGCGTGAATCTCAGGACGGGATCTTATGTGATGGTTATGTGATTCGAGCCATGATTGTGTGAGCCTGTTTTTGCATAAGTGTATGAAAACACATACCATAATGGACTCTGTGATAGCTACTTACCCACATGCTCTCATGTGATTCTTGACCCCTCCCGACCATCCTCTACGGCGTGAGCCACCAGGGGAATGCCCGCCTGTTTCATTCATGGGCTGTCACGCCGCCCCATGGTAAGCCCGGATTTCGTTTCTGAGTCAGTTGGTTATTGCCCTTATTCGAGCCTGTGTTTCCAAGACCTCGGGGTGTTTGCCGCCATCTAGAGCGACCGCGGTGTCGGCTTCGGCGGACGCTTCCGGCAAGCGGGCCGTGGCTTGCAATAGCTTGGCGAGGGTCCAGTGCGGCTTGAACCAGCAGGGAGCATGCTGGATGGCCGATCGCAAGCTGGTTTCCGCCGGACCGGCGTCATTGCGGGCGGCGTAAAATCCCGCCAGGTTGTACCACGCGTTCTGAGGCTCCTCAGCGCCGGCGGTGGCGCGCACTGCCGCTTCGAAGGCCTCGCCGGCAGCCTGCAATTTGTCGATTGTATTGGTGGATGCCTGGGAAAACTGGAGCAGACGGCGGGACCAGTACAGGTCCGCGCTCCAGCCTCCGCGCGCCCAAACCCGGGCTTGATTTGAGTCGGCCAGCGCGGCCTTTAGCTCGCCCCGGTCCAGATCCAATTGCGCGCGCGCCATGTACCAGGCTGGCATACACAAATGCATTGCGAAAATTACGAACACGGCCGCGATGGACACGCGTGCGACAATCCAGCCGATTCGGAATCGAATCGCATTGAGTGCAGCGCCGCGCGGGGGATCCAGACTCACTGCGACCGCCAGCCACAAGTAAAACAATAAAGCCGTGACAACGGTAAAGGCCAAGAATTGTTGAGCGGCGAGGGCGGCAACCAGGCCAGCGCTTAACTCGGGTACGCGGCTTCTCCAGGCGGCAACCAGCCCGAGTGCCGCCAGCAGCATCATCACGGCAACTCCGGGCAATCCTTGCGCGGTCCAGGCATCCAGAAACATGTTGTGCGGCGATTCGTGATAGAAGTCGGGCCAGCCGCTGGCCAGAGAGATAGATTCAAAGCGCGGAAACTCGCCCGCGAACGTTTCCGGTCCAAAGCCGGCGACGGGCCGTTGTGCGCCCATGCGTATGGAATCGCGCCATAGCATCAGGCGCGCCCCGCCCACGGGATCCTCTCGCCACCAGCGGACGCGCGCACGCAAGGGCAGGCCGGCCGGGGAAACATAGAGCGCCGCGGCCGCCAGCACGAGCGCCAGTCCGCCGGCGAGCGAGTACCGGCGGACCCGCGCGCTGCTTCCGGCGGCAAACACTACCGCACCCACAGCGAGCCCGAACAGCGCCGCTCGTGTTCCACTCAGCATAATCGCGATCGCCGACAGTGCGGCGGCGATCATCCCGAGGCGACGCCACGCGCGCCGGGAATCGCGCGCCGCCAGCCACACGCCGGCGAAAGCGGGATACAGCAGCCACGTCGCGAAATATCCGGCGTGGCCTAATGTGCCCGGGGGCCGCACGATGGCCCACTCGCCCTCACCGGTTACGTAGGTGGCGCGGTCCAGCAACGGATCGAAGCCGAAGTATTGGAGGATGCCGTAGATCCCTGCCACGGCCCCGCTGATGGCGATGGCCCGCAGCAGCGGAGCTAAGCGGCCAGGGTTCGCGCTCAGCCAGGCCGCCGAGATCAGAGCGAGAGCGAACAGCGCAACCTGTGAAAGCAGCCCGAATCGCCGCCATGTGCCGCCGTGCAGCGAGAGATCCCGCGCCACCGAGAAGGCGCTCGAGATCGCTAGCGAGAATATCTGAGCCGCCAGCAGACCGCAAAACCACCGTCCGGCCGGCCGGGCGAGCAGCGACTTCCAGGCGTTGCGGCCGGGTCCCATTAGCAAAGCGAAAGCGGCGCCGCACAACAGCAGCACCACTTTGGGAGTAACGTCAAAGTAGAACAACAGATGAGGCGCGATGGTTAGCGGAACCAAGGCTGCCACCAGCGGCAGCAGAATTCGCATATACTGACACTAACTCAATAGTCCCGCGGCAGTCGCCATGTCCGATCCCTTCGATCTGTACGAATACGCCGCCTGGATGCGGTCACGCTGGAGGTTCTGGCTGGTGGCCTGCTCGGTGGCCGTGGTGCTGGCGCTTATCGTGAGCCTGATGCTGCCCACGCGCTATACCGCCGTCGCCAGCATTATGATCGAGCCTCCGGCCGGCCTGGATCCGCGCACATCGACGGCGGTCAGTCCCGTTTACCTGGAATCCCTCAAGACCTACGAACACTTCGCGTCGAGCGACAGTCTCTTCGCGCGAGCCCTCGATCAGGTGCATCCGCGCGATTCGTTTGGCGGCGCGCCCATCGAGTCAGTGAAGCGCAGGGTTCTGAAAGTGAGCAAGCTGCGCGACACCAAAATTCTGGAGATTCACGCCACGCTGGCCGATCCAAAGCAGGCCCAGGCGCTGGTTCATTATCTGGCCGAAGAGACCGTGAATCTCAACCGTTCCATGGCGCAGCAGTCGGACCAGGACATGCTGCACGACGCCGAGACCCAGTTGGAATCCGCCCGCGCTCAACTCGCGGAAGCACATGCCGCCTGGGACCGCGGCCTGAAGGAGGACGTGGATCCGCTGCGCCAGGAAGTGGAGTCCGTCAGCGATCTGCGCGCCTCGGCGCGTAAGGACCTGTTGGAGTCGCGCTCGAGCGAAGCCGAATATGTGGCCCGAGCGAAGAGTCCGGCGGGTACGCACGATGCCGTCGAGGGGGAATTCGTCCGGCGGGAACTCGCCGCGGTGCGCGGGCGCATAGCACTTCTAGAGGGCCAGATCGCCGAGTTGGACCGCGAACTAACCCGCAAACAGGACCTGCTTAGCATTCGGACCGGCAAACGCGATGAGCTGGAAGCGCGCTTGAAAAGCGCCACCATGGCCTATGAAACGGCCGCTACTCGTTTTCGCGATATTCGCGGCGGCGCCGGCTACCGCGGCGAGCGCCTCCAGATCGTGGATCCCGGAATTGTTCCGCAGCGGCCCAGCTTTCCGAATCATCCCCTGAACGTGGGAGCCGCGCTGCTTCTGGCAGTGGTGTTCTGCTGGGTCTATCTGACCGCGGCCTTTGGCTTTCGACGGGGCGTTCGCCAGACCTTCCGCATGTCAGCGGGACGCGATGATTGAAGTTGCGCCCCGCGATTCGCGCCGAGGGCTGTGGATCGCGGGCCTGGTTGGCCTCTATGCCGCCGTTATTGCGCTGGCGCCGGATGTCACCGTCAAGGCGATTCTGGCGCTGCCTTTCGCACTGGCCCCGATCGCCTGGTGGACGCTGGCCGGGCGCGCCCGCTGGATCGCGCTGTTCTTCCGCACCGCGTTGCTGCTGCCGCCGCTCCCCATCGCGCTGGGCGATTCGGGCCCGCATGTGGCGCTCTTGTTCGCCGCCTGCGGACTGGTCGCGGGACTCGCGCGAGCCGGCGAATGGCGGCTCAAACTGGATTCGGTCTCGCTGGCCGCGCTGCTATTGTTCGCCGCGATGCTGGCGAGTATTCCGGCGGCTCTGCTCTACTCCGGACCGGAAATCGCCGCAGCCAGCCTGGCGCGCGTGCTGTTGTTCGGAGCCGCGCTGTACGTTTTCTATTACACGGCTTGCGGGCCTGGACGATTTGCGCCGCGCGAACCTCTCAGCGCCGCCCGCAGCCTGTTCTGGATCGCGCTGGCTTCCGCGCTGATCGCGTGCGCCGACTTTTACTATCAGCTCCCAGCGCCCGCCGGCTACGGCCCGCAGTTCGTCTGGCTGGAGACCGGCGTCTTCCGCCGCGCGCAGGGAATGTTCTATGAAGCCAGCACGCTGGGAAACTTCTGCGCTTTCTTTCTGGTGATGGTGGCGGTGGCGTTGTTCCGGCCCGCGTGGCAGCGTCCGCTGCGGCGGTCCATTCTGGTGGGCGGCGGCGCCGTGTTCTCCGCGGCGCTCATTTTTTCGTACTCGCGCGGCTCCCTGGTGAGTCTGGTGGTGGCGTTGTGCGCCCTGGCCGCGCTCAATCGCCGCCGCGTCCGATTGACCCGGCTGTTCACCGTGGTGCTGCTCTCGATGGCCGCCGGCGCGGCGGCTGCCTGGATTTTGTTTCCGGAATTTACCAGACTGTATTGGACGCGCATTGCCGTGTCGGGCGAATATGCATTCGCCGCCACGAACTCGGTGCTGTCGGGCCGGCTGGATACGTGGCGAACGCTGGCCGCATTTCTGATGGAGCATCCCTGGCACGCGCTCTTCGGAGTCGGGTATAAGACGCTGCCGTACTCCGATTTCATCGGCAAGACGGCTGTGGCGGACAATATGTATCTCAGTCTGTTAGTGGAGACGGGAATACCTGGCTTGGCGGCGTTGTTGTTCTTCCACGCCGCCGTGCTGCGCGCTTGCTGGCGTTCCGCGCACTCGGCCGCGCAATCTTCTTTCTTCGGCGCCTGGATGTTCTGCTTCTGGGCGGGCGAGACCGTGCAGATGCTCTCCGGGGATTTGCTGACCTACTGGCGCGTGCTTCCGGTATATTTCTGGGTTCTGGCGCTGGCGGTGCGCGATGAAGATCCTCTTTCTCGATCAGTTCGCTGACCTGGGCGGCGCGCAACGCGGCTTGCTGGACCTGATGCCCGCGATCCTCGAGCGCGGCTGGTACGCGGAAGCCGCGGTTCCCGGCGAAGGAGAACTTCCAGTGAGGCTGCGAGCCCTGGGGGTGAAAACCCACTCGATTCCTTGCGGCCCTTACCAGGCAGGCCCGAAATCGTCGCGCGACGTGCTGCGATTCTCCGCCGATGTCCCGCGCCAAACAGCGCGCGTGAAACGGATCATGGAAAGCGCGCGCATGGACGTGTTGTATGTGAACGGTCCCAGGTTGTTGCCCGCGGCGGCCCTGGCGGCGGGCAGGCTGCCGCTGATCTTCCACGCGCACAGCGTGCTTTCGTCGCCTTGGCAAGCGCGGGTTGCGGGATGGAGTCTTGCCTGGCGCCAGGTACCCGTGATCGCGTGCAGCCATTTCGTGGCTGGCGCGTTCAGCCCGTGGACGCCGGACGCGAGAATGCGCGTGGTCTATAACGGAGCCGGTCCGGGCCCGGTTGCGGCCACGCGGGAGACGGCGCAACGGCGAATCGGATTCGTGGGACGCATCGCACCGGAAAAAGGTACGCTCGCGTTCCTCTCCGCCGCCCGCCTGCTGCTCCGCGAACATCCCAGGTGCAAGTTCGTAATCTGCGGAGCGGCCTTGTTTGGCGATACCAGCTATGAACTAGCCGTGCGCGATGCCGCCCGCGGCTTGCCGGTTGAATTTCTGGGCTGGCATGAAGACGCCGGCGTGGTGATGGCCGGCCTGGACGTTCTGGCGGTGCCATCCTCTTCCGCCGAGGCCGCCACGCGCGTGATCCTCGAAGCCGGAGCAGCCGGGATTCCGGTGGTTGCCTATCGCGCCGGCGGGATTCCGGAAGTGGTTCAGTCCGGGCTCACCGGGATGCTGGTGGATTCAACACCGGAAGCGCTGGCAGCCGGATGCTCGGCTTTGCTCTCGGATCCGAAAGTGAAAGAGGCGATGGGACGAGCCGCCCGAACCCAGTGGAGCGAGCGTTTCACGCTGGAGCGCTACCGGAGCCAGATGATCGCCGCGCTGGAGGAAATCAGCGCGGACTTCGCCACCAGCGCAGCCCGGCGATAAATAGCGGCGGCAGCGTGCGCGCGTGCCAGAGAACGCGCTTCGTCAGGAACGCTCCGTAGCGCAGCCGGGCCTGGATGCGCTGCGTCCACGTCTTGCGGTCGGCGGGCACATGTACCGCCTCCACCGGGCCCGACAGCCGCATGGGAGCCAGACGCCGCAGCAGCACCGCCGCGCGGTCCCGCGGCGATTCCAACAGACTCAAATGCAGCCATAGCTCATCCTTGTTGGGAACCCAAAGAGCGTCCAGCGGCGCATACGAGTATTCTTCGATCCACCGCCGAAGACGCACCGGGAGCGCTTCCACTTCTTCCAGCGCGGCGGGCGACAGGCGGCAGCCCGTCCAGTCGCGCGCCCAGGCGAAGCAGATAGCTTCCAACCGGCGCAGAGAAGACTCGTGGGTGCGCTGCCATTCCTTCCAGAATTCGTCATCCTCGGCACGCCCCTGAAGAAATCGCGCCACTTCGAAAATTTGGTACGCGCGCAGATGTCCACGAAACAAATGCCGCAGCCAGTGCAGACACGCGTAGCCCAGCGCATCTGCCGGGTTGAGCGTGGTGAACCTGTGGCCATCGAGTTCGCGATGGACGCGCCTGTTCCAAAAGGCTTCGAGCCCGGGGGGCCCGAAACGCTCGATACCCGGATTCCACAAGCGAAAATGCAATTCGAGCGATGGCGGAAAGTCCGGATCGAAATAATCACCGCGCCACTTCCAGCCGGTCTTGCGAATCATTACCGGCAAATGATCCAGCGGAAACTGCTCGAACCCGCGGATCGGTTCGTAGCCTAGAGCGCAGGCGGCAGCATACGCACGCTGGATGGTTTCGGGAAGACAATACAGATCGAGATCATACTGCACGCGCAGCTCAGGATCGGGCACGAAATCCGGACAGTGCGTGAACCCTTTTAGCACCACGAAGTCGACATCGGCCGCTCGCAAAGCTTGCGCGATTTCTTCGTATTCCAGCCACAGGCGCGTCCGCCTCTCCTCGTTGGCGGCCAGATTCCCGGCGAGCCGCTGCCGCACCCAGTCCGGCGCCCGGCCGCCGCACACCGCGCCCAGAGCCAGCGTGAGCCGCGCCTCGTCGCAGAAGGCGAGCGCCTCGCGCCACTCGGCTTCCGATAGTTCGAGAGACGAATCCGGACGCCGGAGAGCCTCTAGCACCGCTCGAACGGCCCGAGGCGCATGCTTAGGCGCAGTCACGCTAAAAGCTTAGCGTGGCGGGGCTTGTCTTCCATCCCCCTATGTAGTATTCTACTTCCGTGACGACCTCCACCATGTCGTTCTCGTCCGCTTCCATTTTGCTGGCGATCGCGGGCGGCTACCGGTACGGCTTCGACGTGATGGACATATCGGGGCTGCCCAGCGGCACGGTGTATCCGGCATTGCGGCGGCTTGAGCAAATGCGCCTGGTCTGTTCGAAATGGGAAAAACCCGCCATCGCCCAGCGCGATCAGCGGCCTCCGCGCAAATATTATTCGGTAACAAAAGAGGGCGAAGTGGCGCTGGAAGCCGCGGTGAGGCGTTACCCGCTGCTCGAACACATCGTCCCTAACCTGCCTCCCAAGGAAGCTTAAAGTATGATCCCGCTTTCCTCGCGCATAACCATTCGCCTGGCGGCCTGGCTGGCGCCGCGGCGATTGCGGGCCGATTGGAAACGGGAATGGCTCGCGGAGTTGTGGCACAAAGCGGAAGCGGGTGCGCTCGCTCCCGAGTTGCGGCGCTGTGCCTCCGGTTCTTTTCGCGATGCCCTCTGGCTGCGCTCTTCCGAGCGGCGGCGCTTTATCGACCGCATCCAGCCGCTGCGCTTCGAATCCAAAGTGCTGGCCGGGGCGCTGCTGATTCTGCTCTTTTCCGGCGCGTTGCATGCGCCCCCTCCGCCCTTCGCCAACGCGGACCGGCTGGTTCGGTTTGAGCGTGAAACCGTGCTGGGCGGCACGTTGCCCGTGGCCGACCCGCGCCTGTTAGCTCGTCTCGCCAATTCACCCACCATCGAGCGCGTGGGCCTGTGGCGTCGAGTGCCAGGAGTGGTGGGCGTGGTGGCGGTAGCGCCGGATTTCTTCGATGTCATCGGATTGCGCCCGCGACTGGGACGCAGCTTCCGCCAGGGCGACACCGTTGCGGTGGCCATGCTTTCCTACGAGGACTGGCGTTCCCGATTCCGCTCCGATCCCGCCATATTGGGACGCACCGCGCGTTGCGCGGACCGTGCACGCACGGTGATCGGCGTGCTGCCGCCGCATTCGTGGCCTGAGATCGGAACCGCGCGCTGCTACGTGCCGCTGGTTGGAACTCAAAAGGCGGACGGAGTAGTGGCTCTGCTCAAGCCCGGCGTCACCGCCGCCGCGGCTCAAGCCGAAGTGCGGGCCGCCGGCCGTACTCTGGTCCTGCGCTGGATCGCCGACGCTTTCGAGCTTCGGCCGGTCCAGTATGACACGCGCCTCCAGGAGCTGGGATTCGGTTTCGGAATTGCAGCCTTGGCCGCGGTTCTGGCGGTTCTGTTTCTCGCGCACAAGGGTCTGGAACGCAGACGCTATTGGCTATCGCTGGCCGGACGAGTGTTCCTGCTGGCCCTGGCCATTTGCGCCGTACGTCTGGCCACTCTGCAGTGGCTGACGCCGCTGGGTCCGTATGCGCTATTCCACCTGTGGATCTTCATGCTGATGGTCTGCGCGGCTACGCTGCTCACCGTGATTGACCATCGCGAGCGCTGCCCTACTTGCCTGCGCCGGCTAAAGCGCCCCGCGCCGATCGGACGGTGGAGCAGCTTGATCCTGGAGCAGCCCGGCACCGAATATGTTTGCCTGGCCGGCCACGGCGCTCTTTACGTTCCCGAAGCGGCCAACGCCGCGGCCGAGCACTGGACCGTCTTCGACGAAACCTGGCAGGAGCTCTTCCAGGATTCCGACTCCCTCGAACCGCACGTTTAGGTTTTTACAAGTGCTGCACCTCTTCTTCCAGCTCCAATCCAAACTTTGCGCGCACTCTAGCCTTCAACTCGTCAATGATCTCGTGCACCTGGCGCGCGGTCCCGGATCCCTCGTTGTAAATGAGATTCGCGTGGTAGTCCGCTACCCGGATATCCCCGCTGTGCATTCCCTTTGCGCCAACTTGTTCCAAAAACCACGCTGACGGGACCTTCCCCTCGCGCACGACGCTCTCCGGAATCACAGCGCGGACGCCCGAATCCAACTCCGCCATCAGCAGGTTCTTGAAGATGCTGCCGGCGCACTTCATGGTGGGCGGATATTTCTGGTTGCGCACCGCCAGGATTCCGTCCGCTTCGCGGCGCAGTTCCTCCGGAACGCCCGGCACCAGATCCAATTCGCAAGAGAAGATCACCCAGTCCTTATGCCGCTTGAACGCGCTCTCCCGGTAGGCAAATTCGCATTCCGGGTTGGAGAAAGTTCGCACCGACGCTCCGTCGCAGAAGCGAACCGAGCGGATGGATTCGGAGATGGAGTGCCCGTACGCGCCCGCATTCCCGTAAACCGCCGCGCCTACCCAGCCTGGAATTCCGGTCATGGTGTGCAAGCGGGCCAATCCCCGTTCGATGGAGTGATTCACCAGCGCCTGCAGCGAGGCTCCGGCATCCGCGACCACGCAATCGCCGGCGCCGCCGACACTGTCCGCGGTGAATCGCAAGACGATACCGGGAAACCCCGCATCCGAGGCGATCAGGTTGGTGCCGCCGCCGATGACCCCATACGGCATTCCACTCGCGCGAGCCACCGCCAGCGCTCCGATGAAGGCGCTCTCATCCGCGGTTTCGACGAACATACTCGCCGGGCCGCCGATCCCGAATCGCGTATACTGGCTCAGCAGCGGTCCCTCGGACACGCGCAAATGGGGAATGGCGGCGAGATGCGCCAGCGTTTCTTCCAGAACAGGCATTCCCCTGAATTATAGAGGAGCGTTCGCGTGCCATCCGGATTTTCAGGCTTTCCACCAGAAGCGTTGAAGTTTCTGCGCGATTTGAAGCGCAATAACCGGCGCGAATGGTTTCAGCCCCGGAAAGAGCAGTTTGACACGCATGTCCGCGCGCCCATGACGGAGCTGGTGACGGCTCTGAATGCGGAGCTGGCGCGAATCGCTCCTGAACATGTCACCGACCCGGCCCGCGCCATCTTCCGCATCTATCGCGATACCCGCTTCAGCACCGACAAGACACCCTACAAAACTCACATCGCCGCGCGATTTCCCCGGCGCGGGAAGGATAGCAGCTCAGGCACGTTCTATTTCAGTATCTCGGCCGCTGAGGTGGCGGTGGGAGGCGGCGTTTATCATCCCGATCCGGCGTCCATGCTGCTGGTGCGCACGCATGTCGCCGAGCATCACCGCGAGCTGCGGCGAATCCTTCAAAATACGCGTCTCAAGAAGAGCCTGGGAGAGTTACAAGGCGACGAGCTGCGCCGCATGCCCAAAGGTTTCGATCCCGCGCATCCGGCCGCCGATCTCATCCGGAAAAAAGATTGGTTTCTCTACGCGACGCTGGATCCAAAACTGGCGCTGGGTCCCGAGCTCTTTGAAGAGCTGCGGTCGCGGTTCCGGATATTGGTGCCGGTTCTGAAATTCCTGGCGAAGCCGTTTCCGGAACTCAAAACGGTTACGGCGCCACCTGAATATTATTAGTGACGGCGAACACGCCCGACACCCCATTCGCGGCGATGTTGGCGCGATCCTTATCGCCTTGATTGGCCACCGCGCCGGTGAGCGTGACGCGGCCGTTTTTCACGATGATGTGAATGGTGGGCACCGCGCGCAGGCTGTACATATCGAGACCCGGCTGGGAGTAGATGGCGCGGTAGACCTGACGGCGGATATCGTCATCCATGGGAGAAAGCGGCAGCACTTCGATGTTGTTCGTGACGCCCTCCACGCCTTCGATGTGCGCTACCGCCCGTTCGGCGTCGGACTTCAGCGTTGGGCGCGTTACCGCCCCGAAAAGCGTGACATGCGCGCCGTCTACTTTGTAAGCCAGATCGTCGAAGACGCTGTAATAGGGAAGCATCACGAGTTCGTGGCGCACTTCTTTCACCAGCCGGTCCTGGCTGCGAGGCGAGCCGGGGTCTTTGTTCTTGTTCTTGTCGGCGGCCGGAAGCGTGGCTGCCAGACCGAGGAGCAACGCGGATAACACCAGTGTTTTCATTTGAACACTCCCACCGTGGTAGATGCTCCCATGGAGGCAACCGTTTCACGCCGCGGGCAAGCGGCCAAGGTACAATAAATACTTTTGGTCTCCAACATGAGCAATCTGATCGTATTAGGCGCGCAGTGGGGCGATGAGGGCAAGGGCAAGATCGTGGACTTGTTCTCTGAGCACTTCGCCGTGGTGGCGCGCTACCAGGGCGGGCACAACGCCGGCCACACCGTTTACATCGACGGCCGCAAGTTCGTCTTGAAGCTGATTCCCAGCGGCATTCTGCGGCCGGGCGTGCGGGCCGTGATTGGAAACGGCGTAGTGGTGGATCCGGCAGCGCTGATTGAGGAGATGACCACGCTGGAAGCGGCGGGCATCGCCGTCCAGAAGCAATTGGCCATCAGCAACCGGGCTCACGTGCTGTTCCCGTTCCATCGCATGGTGGAGATCATCTCGGAAGGCCGCCAGAATCGGGTGCCCATTGGAACCACGTCACGCGGCATCGGCCCCTGTTATGAGGACAAGATCGGCCGGCGCGGCATCCGCATCGCCGACTTGTACGATGCGAGCGCCTTTCCCCTGCTCTATGACGCACTGGCCGAGGACAAACGCATGCTGGCCGCCACTTTTCACATCGAGGAGGACATCGATTACGGGCGGATTCGAGAGCAGTATCGGGAATTCGCCGAGCGCATACGGCCGATGGTGTGCGACACGTCCCAGCTTCTGCATAACGCCATGGAAGCCGGCCAGCGCGTGCTGTTCGAAGGCGCACAAGGCAGCATGCTGGATGTGGATCATGGAACTTATCCATTCGTCACGTCATCCAGCGCGACGGCGGGCGGCGCCTGTACCGGCGCGGGCGTGCCGCCAACCAAGATCGATGGCGTAGTGGGAGTTTCCAAGGCCTATATCACGCGTGTAGGCAGCGGTCCCTTCCCTACTGAAGTTCCTGGCGAGGCTGGCGAGCGAATTCGCAAGGCTGGAAATGAATACGGTGCGGTAACCGGACGCCCGCGGCGATGCGGCTGGTTCGATGTGCCGCTGCTGCGCTACACGTCCATGATCAACGGCTTCGACAGCCTGATCATCACTAAGCTGGACGTGCTGGACCAAATGGACGAGATTCCGGTGTGCACGCGCTATAAGAATGCCTCCGAGATGCCGGCCACCTACCGGGCGCTTGAAGCGGTGGAACCCGAGTACAAGATGCTGCCGGGCTGGAAAGCCAACACGCGGGGCCTGTCGCGCTATGAGGATCTCCCGTCGAAAGCTTGCGATTACCTGAAGTTCTTGAGCGACCAGACCAGCGTCGAGGTGGGCTGCATATCGACCAGCCCGGAGCGCGAGGAGACCATCCTGATCTCCGGCTCGAAGCTGGAGAAGTTGCTGCTGGGCCGCTGACCGTTCAGCGCCGCGTAACCGTCACGGCGCGCCACGCTGTATTGCCGGCGGCGTCCACCGCCCGGATAGTGATGGTATTGGCCCCCACCAGCAGCTCGATGGGCGCCGTGTTCCAATTCCCGGTCCCATTCGCGGTTCCCGT
>JAYTVY010000351.1:0-10244 GCA_043743755.1 Bryobacterales bacterium
GGCTCGTTGTGGAATTCATTCGACAATCGCGCCCACACGTCGGCCAGGTCGGCTGAGGACACGCGGACCACGCCACCATACACGTTGTCTATGACGTACGCGTTCAACTGGCCGCCCTCGTTAAACCGGTAGCGCGCGAAGTTGTGCAGATCCAGCACCACGCGATTCCCATGCGCCTTGGCCCATGCGACGTTCTGCTTCAGCAACCCGAGATAGGCCGGATCCAGCGGCCCTCTGAGGGCCGGCTGCACGCGCTCCCAGAAAAACGGAATACGCATCAGCCCCAGGCTGCGCGCGGAGAAGTAGGCGAAGCTGGTCTCGCTGTTAAACGTGTAGTCGGTGTTGAACACGCCTGGAATATGGATTTCGCCGAACTCGGCGCCCGCCAGATTCACACCGCGCAGATATTGACCGCTCGCCATACTTGCGAACCAGCCACAGCATAGCAGCGCCAGGGTTCGTCGCATCAGGCTTTCTCGATCTGCTTCATAATCAGCGAATCAATGGTCCGATCCGGCAGCTTGTTCAGCAGCATCCGCAGCCTGGCGTCCCGCCCCACCACATAGCGCGTCTTGGGCTTCGCCGAGGTCAAGGCATGCTCCACCGCGCGCACCACGTCTTCCACCGGCGATCCCGTCCGCGCCGCCACCTGCACCACTTTGAGCATCTTCTCCACCAGCGTCCGATAAAGCTCGAATAACTCCGGCTGTGCCTGCCGCCGCAGCTCATCGGCGTCACCCAGAGACTTGTCCCAGATGGGCGTCTTCACCGCGCCGGGCTCCACAATCGAAACCGAAATTCCCCAGCGTTTCACTTCCATCCGCAGCGAATCCGAGAGGCCCTCCAGCGCGTGCTTGGATGCGCAGTACGGCCCCGCCAGCGGCAGTGCACTGCGGCCCGCCACGGATCCCATGTTGACGATGCGCCCGCGTCCCGCCCGCAATTGCGGCAGAAACGCCTGCGTCACCGCCACCGGCCCCATCACGTTTACCTCCATTTGACGCCGCCACAGATCCATCGGGACCAATTCCAGCGGACCCGCGATGGCAACACCGGCATTGTTCACCAAGCCTGCCAGCGGAACACCGCCCAGCGCCTCCACTGCGCCGGCAATTGAATCCGCGCTGGTCACGTCCAGCGATACGGGTGTGAGCCGCGCGGAGGATTTCGCGCGCAACGCTTCGCCATCCGCGCTCTTGCGCACGCCCGCGAAGACACGGTAGCCCAGCGCATCCAGCCGCAGCGCACAGCCTTCTCCGATGCCCGTTGACGCCCCGGTGATCAGGACATTCCGCTGCGTATCGTCCATCTGGTTATCATATTCGTATGTCGTCAGCCACTCAAGGTCAAGGGCCTTCTCCACTCGTCATTTTCGATGCTTTGAACGCCTACCAGCGCACCGCGGCGCTGCGCACCGGCATCGACTTGAACCTGTTCACCGCGATCGGAGAAGGAAACAGTTCCGTTGCCGCCATCGCGAGCCGCGTCGGCGCTTCCGAAAAGGGCACCCGCGTCCTCTGTGATTTTCTGGCCGTCGTTGGCTTGCTGAAAAAGGATAACGGCGCTTATTCGCTCACTCCGGACAGCGCCATGTTTCTGGACCGCCGCTCACCCGCCTGCATCGCCGACGCCGCCCAGTTTCTGGGCTCTATCCGGCCGATGTTTGACAGCCTCACCGAGGCGGTGCGCAAGGGCGGCACCACGCTTGAAGGCCAGGGATCGGTGGAGGACAACAATCCGCTTTGGATAGAGTTCGCGCACTCCATGGCGCCGCTTATGGCGCTGCCCGCCGAGATGATCGCCCAACAGCTTGAAGCTTCGAAAGCCGGGGCATGGAAAGTGCTCGACATCGCCGCCGGTCACGGACTCTTCGGCATCGCGCTGGCCCGTCACAATTCACAAGCCAACATCGTCGCCGTGGATTGGGAGGCGGTCCTGGATGTGGCCCGTGAAAACGCGCGCAAGGCCGGCGTGGACGGCCGCTTCTCCGCCAAACCCGGCAGCGCGTTCGATGTCGACTTCGGAACTGGGTACGATATCGTGCTGCTTACTAATTTCTTGCACCACTTCGATCCGTCCACCTGCGAGGGCCTGCTCCGGAAGATCCACGCCTCGCTGGCCGATGGCGGCCGGGTGGTAACGCTGGAATTTGTCCCCAACGACGACCGTATCTCGCCGCCGTCCGACGCTATGTTCTCCATGATGATGCTGGGCACCACGCCTTCCGGCGATGCCTACACCTTCGCCGAGTTCGATGGCATGTTCCGCAACGCCGGCTTCTCCCGCAGCGAGCTTCGCGAACTCAAGCCGCTGCCGCAGCGCATCGTCGTATCCTACAAATAGCTTGATCAACAAACTCGTTCTAGAAAACCTGAAGCACAGGCCCATCCGGACCCTGCTCAGCACCATTGCAATCGGAATCCAGGTCACCATGGTGCTGACTCTGGTTGGACTGAGCGAAGGATTGCTCCAGGATCAAGCCAATCGCACGCGGGGAATCGGCGCTGATGTCATGGTGCGCGCCCCCGGCTCGTCCATTCTCTCCTTCAGCACCGCGATGCCGGCCGGCATTCTCAACTTTGTGCGCAAGCAGCCGCATGTCGCCCTCGCCACCGGCGTGCTGATCCAGCCGGCCGGAGGCCTCAACTCGGTGACAGGTCTGGACCTGGACGAATTCACGCGTCTCAGCGGAGGGTTCCGGTTCGTCTCCGGCGGACCGTTCAAGCAGCCCAACGATGTGATCGTCGACGATTTCTACGCCGCCCAGCACAAGACGCACACCGGCGACAGCATCACCATCCTCAACCGTCCCTGGCATGTATGCGGAATTGTCGAGGCCGGGATGCTAGCTCGCGTCATCGTGCGCCTCGACGTGCTGCAAGACCTGACCTCCACCAATGACAAGCTGACCAGCGTTTATGTCAAGCTCGACGACGCGAACAAAATTGACGCCGTGGTAGCGGACTTGAAAACCAGGCTGCGCGATTACCCGATCTATTCGATCCCAGAGTACACCTCGCTCTTCTCCGTCAAGAACGTTCCCATGCTGAAAGAGTTCATCGGCGTGATCATCGGCCTGGGCGTGCTGGTGGGTTTCCTGGTGGTGTTTCTCTCCATGTATACGGCGGTGCTGGAACGCACACGCGAGATCGGCGTCTTGAAGGCCCTGGGCGCCAGCCCCGGCTATATCTTGAGCATCCTCTTGCGCGAAACAACCATATTGGCCCTGGCCGGTTCGGTGCTCGGCATCCTGCTCGCTTACATCACTCGCTGGGCCATAAAGAGCGCGGTGCCTGGATCGCTCATTCAGGCGATTGTGCCTTCCTGGTGGCCCATCGCCACCGGAATCGCGCTCTTCGGCGCGCTGGTAGGCGCCATTTATCCGGGCATCAAAGCCGCGCGCCAGGATGCCATCGAGGCTCTGTCCTATGACTGAGCCGCTGATCTCCACGCGCGACTTGCGCAAGACCTATCGCGTGGGCGAAGTGGATGTACACGCACTCCGCGGCGCGAACCTGGATGTACCTCGCGGCGAATTTCTGGCCGTCATCGGACCTTCCGGATCGGGCAAGTCCACTCTGTTCCACATCCTCGGCGGCCTGACTCCACCCACGTCTGGAACCATTCACATCGATGGCCAGGATCTCCGCCGCATGTCTGAAGCCGAGCGCACGCTGCTGCGCCGCACGCGGGTGGGATTCGTCTTTCAGAAGTACAATCTGCTCCCGACGCTGACCGCGCGCGACAACATCGAAATCGCCCGGCATATCGCGCACAAGAACGGCGCAGCCGATCCGCAATTCGAGGAGATCCTCCGTCTGCTGGGCATCGGCGGCCGCATGCATCACAAACCGCGCGCCTTGAGCGGCGGCGAACAGCAGCGCGTCGCCATCGCGCGGGCCATCGTCAATCACCCAGCCATCCTGCTGGCAGACGAACCCACAGGCAACCTGGACACCGAAAACTCGGAGGCGGTCCTCTCCGTGCTGCGCGACTTGAACACACGCCTGGGACAGACCATCCTGATGATCACGCACAACCCCGAAGCCGCCGCCTACGCTCACCGCACCGTCCAAATGCGCGACGGAATTGTGCAGAGCAACCTGCGCGCCGATTAGCAATCACTCAATTAGACACCGCACCACCCACACGAGTTCCACGGAACAATCGCCTCACTCCGGTGTCTATACCGGCATGTTCGAACAATCTCTGCTCATCCATCACCCCACCAATAAAAGCTGGAGCGTCCTGGTTTCGCTCACCGGCGAAATCATGCTCATCGGGCTCGCGCTGCTGATCCCGTTGTTCTTCACCCAGCACTTGCCGCAATTCCATCTCGCCGATCTCAACATCCGCCCGCCGGCTCCCGCGACTCCCAAGCCCGTCGAGATGGCACATTCCACTCCTACCTCCGCCGCCAACTCTGCTCCGGTGCCAACGTTCGTCCGGCCTGATTTCAGTAAGGCAGGCCGCAGCCCCGTGACACTTTTTGACGACTCAACTTCTCCACTGCCGCCCCCCGGTCTGACGGCCGGGATGGAGGTCGCGTCTCCATTCCTGACGGATGCCGGTCCCCGCATCCCGGTTCAGGCGCCACCCGAACACGCGACGCCAACGGCGCCCTCCGGCCCGATTCGGGTCACTAGCGTAATCCAAATGGCCAAGCTAGTGAAACAGGTGTTGCCGGTCTATCCGGAGATCGCGAGGAGAGCCCACGTTTTCGGCACGGTTCAGCTACTCGGCACCATCTCCCGGAACGGAACCATTCGCAACCTGCAAGTGATTAGCGGCAACCCATTACTGGTTCGCGCCGCCAGGGATGCCGTTCAGCAATGGATCTACCAGCCGACCGTGCTCAATGGCGAGGCAGTGGAAGTAATCGCTCCCATCGAAGTAAGGTTCATCCTGAATCACTGACTTTGCGACGCCGGTCAATAAACTTGATACTCAGATACAGCACCACAAACAGGCCCGCCGCGACGGCGCAAAGCTGCCAGACATGGTGCTTCAGGTAAGGCAGCGTTTGATACCCGAGTTGCAGTCCCAGCCACGCCAGGAAAAAGTAGCGGAGGATGCGGGCGGCAAGCAACACAATTGAGAACAGCCACGGCTTCACACCCAGCGCTCCGGCCGAGAGAACGAAGATTTTCATCGGCATGGGGATCGGTACCAAGGCCGGAACGAATACGGTCAGGAGTCCGTACTCCAGAAACCAGTTCCGCAAGCGCGCGCCGCGGGGCCTGGAAGTGTAGCGCGAGAGATAGGCTTCTCCGCCCTTGCGCGCCAGCATGAACAGAAACAAGCTGCCGATCATCGATCCGGCGACCGCCGTGGCGGCGGACATATAAGCCGCGGCCGGATTCGTCACCGCCACCCAGACCAGCAGCGCGTCAACGCCGCCAACCAGCGGCACGCCGGCGCCATCCAGTATCGCCAGGAAGAAAACCCCGAGCGGACCCAGGGCCCGCAGCCATTCGACGAAGCCCTTCACTTGAGCATGTCCAGCAGTTCCCGCTCTCCGATCACCGCGACGCCCAGCTCCCGCGCCTTGTCGAGTTTGGAGCCGGCCTCTTCGCCGGCCACCACATAGCTGGTCTTCTTGCTCACCGACCCCGTGACCTTGCCGCCCGCAGCCTCGATCCTTTCCTTGGCCTCATCGCGCGTCAGGGCCGGCAGCGTGCCCGTCAGCACGAAGTTCTTGCCTTCGAGCGGACCGCCGCGCTGGCGCACGATCGCCTGCTCGAACTGCAATCCCGCCTTGCGGAGCCGCTCCACGAGTTCCTTATTGTGCGGCTCATCGAAGAACCGCCGGATGCTGTGGCCCACTTTCGGACCTACCTCTTCGGCTTGCTGCAGTGTCTCCAGATCGGCGCCTGCAATCGCGTCCATGCCGCCGAACGTCTCCGCCAGGATCTGCGCCGTGCGCTCGCCCACGAATGGAATCCCCAGCCCGTTGAGCACACGCGACAGCGGCCTTTTTCGAGAAGCATCGATATTGCGCTGGATTTTTTCGGCCGACTTCTGGCCCATCCGCTCCAGTTCCAGCAGCTGCTCCAACGTCAGATCGTAGATATCGGCAATGCTCTTCACCAGCCCGCGCGTTACCAGTTGATCCACCAGCACGTCGCCCATGCCGTCGATATCCATCACGCCGCGCGCCGCAAAGTGCCGGACGGATTCCTTCAGCCGCGCCGGACAGTTAGTGTTGATGCAGCGGCTGGCCGCCTCGCCAGGCTCGCGTACAATATCGCCGCCGCAAACCGGGCAGTGCTTGGGCATCCGAAAAGGCTTGCGGCCCTGGCCCTGAGCCACCACGCGAACCACCTTGGGAATCACGTCGCCGCTGCGTTCCACCAGCACGGTATCGCCCATCTGGACGCCCAGCCGCTCAATCTCATCCTCGTTGTGCAGCGTGGCGCGCGACACGGTCACGCCGCTAATCCCGACCGGCTTCAAATGCGCTACCGGCGTCAGAGCGCCGGTGCGGCCCACGTAGGCTTCGATACTCTCCACCACCGTGGTTTCTTGCTGCGCTGGAAACTTGAACGCGATGGCCCAGCGGGGAGCCTTGGCGGTCCACCCCAGCGCCTTCTGCTGCGGAATGGAATCCACCTTAACCACTACTCCGTCGATCTCATAAGGCAGACTCTCGCGCCCGGCCTGCCATTTTTCGTAAAAGGCGATTACCTCGTCCAAGCCCGCGCATTTGGCCCTGTAGGAGTTCACCTTGAAGCCCATCGCCGCGAGCGCTTCGAGCGACTCCCAATGGCTGTCGAAATACGGTTCGCCATTCACCATCAGGAAGTACGTCATATACTCAAGCTGCCGCGAGGCCGTGATGGACGGCTCCAGCACGCGCAGAGATCCGGCGGCGGCATTGCGCGGATTGGCGAAGCGGGGAAGCTCTTGCGCATCGCGCTCGGCATTCAAGCGCTCGAACGCGCGCCGCGTGAAGATGATTTCACCGCGCACCTCGAAGGCGGGCAGTTTGGTCTTCACGCGCAATGGAAGAGATCGGATGGTGCGGGCATTCCCGGTGACATCTTCTCCCACGCTGCCATCGCCGCGCGTGATGGCCTGGGTGAACGCGCCGTGGCGAAAGTGCGCCGCCATCGACAGCCCGTCCAGCTTCAGCTCGGCTACGTATGCATAAGGCGCGCCGCCCAGCAGATCTGCCACGCGCCGGTCGAATTCGCGCATTTCGTCCGCGTTCAGCGCGTTGTCCAGGCTCAGCATGGGCGAGCTGTGAGCCACTTTGACGAAGCCCTCGCGCGGCTTGCCTCCCACGCGCTGCGTTGGTGAGTCCGGCGCCGCCAGTTCCGGATGTTCGGCCTCCAACGCCTGCAGCCGGCGCATCAGCGCGTCGTATTCAGCGTCCGTGATCTCCGGCTGATCCAGCACGTAGTACAAATGCTCGTGATGACGCAGGGTATTGCGCAATTCCTCGGCTTCCTCGGCGACATTTCTTCGCATCGGCGTTTACTATAATCAGGGTACTATCGAGACCCCGCGCAAAATCACTCTTATCTACAATCCATATGCGGGCGCGCTCCGGCGAGGTCCGAAGAATATCGTGGAGCGACTGATGCGCGCGCTTCAACGGGAAGGCGATACCCATGAAGCCATCCCCACCTCCGGACCCAGCACCGCGGCCGGAATCGCGGCGCAGGCCATTGAGCGCGGCGCGGACCTGATTCTGGTGGCGGGCGGCGATGGCACCATCAACGAGACCGTGAATGGCATGTTGCATTCCAAGATTCCGCTGGGGATTCTGCCCGGCGGCACCGCCAATGTGCTGGCCACGGAACTGGGCATTTCACGAGGCTTGGAGCGAGCCGCCGGCGAGTTTCGCGAATGGGTGCCGGAGCGTGTTTCGCTCGGGCTGTTCCGATCGGGTACCGCCACCGCGCCGCGCTATTTTCTGCTGATGGCCGGCGTGGGCCTGGATGCCCACATCGTGTATAACCTGAACCCGTCTCTAAAGGCGGTGGCCGGCAAAGTGGCTTACTGGGTGGGAGGATTCTCGCAGCTTGGCCGCCGGTTTCCCGAATTCGATGTCATGGTGGAGGGCCGCACGGCGCGGGTGAGCTTCGCGCTGATCAGCCGGGTGCGGAATTACGGCGGCGACTTGACCATCGCGCCCACGATCTCTCTGCTGGATCCCGAGTTCGAGCTGGTCCTGTTTGAAGGCGCCAACTCCTTTCGCTATCTCAAGTACATTTTCGGCGTTGTCACGCGCCGTCTGGAACGCATGCGCGGCATCACCATTGTGCGGACGCGTGAGGTAGCGCTGCGCTGCCCCGAGGATTCGCGCGTCTACATCCAACTGGATGGCGAATACGCCGGACGCCTCCCCGCCGACATCGCCATGGTTCCCGACGCTCTCACCTTACTGGTGCCCCCCGCCTTTCGCGACCGTGATCGAGCTCCAGCCCAGCAGCCCGCATGGACAATCTCACCCACACGCTGATTGGGTACACGCTGAGCCGGGCCGGCCTGAACCGCTGGTCGCCGCGTCCCGACCTTACGCTGATGCTGGCGGCCAACATCCCCGATCTCGACATGTTGGCCTGGTTCGGCGGCCCGCTGACGCTGCTGGATTCGCATCGCGGCTATACGCACTCGATCGCGATGCTGCCGGTGATGGCGGCGCTGGCCACCCTGATCGTCTGCGCGGTCAGCCGCAGCACCCGCGGATGGAAAGCGCTGTATGCGCTCTCCCTCATCGGGGTAGCCAGTCATCTGCTGCTCGATTTGACCAACACGTACGGTATCCGGCTGCTGCTACCGTTTTCTTCCGAATGGCTGCATCTGGACCTGACTCATCTCTTCGATGTTTGGATCTGGGCGGCGTTGTCGATCGCGCTTTTGGGGGGAGTACTCGGGAAACTGGTCAGCGGAGAGATCGGCGGGAGGCCAGAGTCTGGCCGGGCGCTGGCTATTGGCGCGCTGGCTTTTGTACTGGCGTATGATTCGGCGCGAGTGGTGTTGCACGGACGCGCTATTGAGGCTTTGGAATCGAGAATCTATGAGGGGGCCGCCCCCCGCCGCACGGCCGCATTTCCGGGACCCATCAATCCATTCACCTGGACCGCCTGGGTACAAACCTCGGGTTACGCGAAACGCTATGCGCTGAATCTAAATTCGGATTTCGATCCGGCCTCGGGCAAGACCTTTTACGAGCCTGAACCAAGCCCGGCGCTGAATGCCGCGCGCGCAACCGAGCCGTTCCAGCGGATGCAGGCCTTTTCGCAATACCCTTTGTGGATTACGCAGCCGGCTCCCGACCCCGACGGCGGCGTCAGGATCGAGCTGACCGACTGGCGATTCGATTTCACAGCCATCGCCATCGTTGACCGCTCCAATCGCGTGCAACGGGCCTGGTTCCAATACACTCGTTAAGGCCGGCTCTTCGTGGCCGGCTCTATGTGCTCCTCCACCAGCCGCGCACTCAGCGCCTGAGCATCCACGCCATAATGCCCCTTCCTGATGGCGGCCGCAACTTCGGCGAGGTGCGCAATACGCTCTTCGGAGCGATCACTCGACAACGCGATTAGCTTCGAAAGATCCAGCGTTCCATTGCCGCTCACAACCAACATATCGGCATGGCGGAAGCGGATTTCAGCGGGCTAAGTGCGGCGCGGAGTGCTTAGTGCTGGGCTTGTATCGGGCCTAGCCAGCGATTCAACAAGCTGCGTTGTTCCGGCTCGGGAGACTGGCGTACCGCTACCCGGTTTACCTGCTGATTGTAGTGGTGGAGCAGTTGCTCCGCATCGTATCCGGCCGCAACGGCGTACTGGCGAAGGTAACTGGTATTGAAGATTCCGCCGGGGAGTTTCTCGAACTCTTCAGCCTCGATGGCTCTGAGAAAGCGGAGGCTGATTTTGGTCTTCTCAGCGATCTCTTCGAGCGAGATGCTCTGGCACTCGCGCGAGCGCGAAAGATCGAGCGTGGACGCGCGCGCGAATTGAGAAAGTGCCGGGACACTGGGCGGACTGGACTCCATGGACCTCACCTGCAAACGGTTTTTTTTGGTAAAGGCCATAATACCCCATTCCCGTGGTGCACGGTAGCCCAGGATGCAAATTTTGTCGGCGGGGATCCCAGAAGTAGCCCTACTACCCTGTAACTTCCCCCGAACCAACGGTTTCAATACTCCGAAACAACCGTTCCAGCGCACTTTTTTGCGTTTTCCGCTGATGAAGATACGGCTTTCTCCCGTATCATGGATATGACACCCTCTG
>JAYTVY010000352.1:0-5840 GCA_043743755.1 Bryobacterales bacterium
GGCGGCGGCTCGGTGAAGTGCTGTTCGGGCAGCAGCGCCTTGAACTTCAACTCCTCGCCCTCGGTCACCAGCGGGAGCCGGCTCTTCAGCTCTTCGTCATCTTCGTCCTTCTGATCCTTGCCTTCTTCGTAGACTTCCAGGAACCCCTTGAATTTCGGCACGCTGCCGGTGGCGCGGAACCACCACGTTGCGCCGTCCTGGCCGCCCGCCGCGACGTCGATGGTAGTCTGATCGAAAACCGCCGGCATCATCTGGGATGCCACAAAGCGCATCCAGATCAGCCGATACAGCTTCATCTCGTCTTCTTCCAGGTACGGCGCCACATCCTCCGGCGTACGCTTGGGAGAACTGGGCCGGACAGCTTCGTGAGCGTCCTGCGCGTCTTTCTTGCCCTTGTACACATTCGGAGTTTCAGGCTTGAATTGGGGACCGAACCGTTCGTCGATCAGACCGCGCACTTCATCCAGCGCATCGCTGGAAACGCGCACGGAGTCAGTACGCATATAAGTGATAAGACCAACCGAGCCCTCCGTGCCGAGCTCTTTGCCTTCATACAGCCTCTGAGCCAGCATCATGGTGCGTTTTACGCTGAAACGCAGTTTGCGGGCGGCCTCCTGCTGGAGCGTCGAGGTGATGAAAGGCGGCACCGGATTTCGCTTCTTCTCCCGCGTGCCCACGGACTTGACAATGTACTTCGCGCCCTCCAGATTGGCCAGGATCGCTTGCGTGGCGGCCTCATCCGGAATCTCGACGTTCTCTTCCTCGCGCTTGGCCAGATGCGCCGTAAGCAAAGGCGGCTTCTTGGCATTCAACTGAACGTCTATCGACCAGTACTCACGCTTTTGAAACGCGCGGATCTCGCGCTCGCGGTCGACTATCAACCGCAGCGCCACCGTCTGCACGCGCCCCGCCGACAGCCCGCGGCGTACCTTGTCCCACAGCAGCGGCGAGATTTTGTAGCCTACCAGGCGATCCAATATGCGGCGCGCCTGCTGCGCTTCCACCAGGTGCAGATTCACCGTGCCGGGCTTCTCGAAAGCCTTCTTGATGGCGTTCGACGTGATCTCGTTGAACATCACGCGATAGAACTTCAGCCCGTTCGCGCGCTTGCCCTCTAGTTCCTCTTGCAGATGAAAGCAGATGGCCTCGCCTTCGCGATCCGGATCGGCCGCCAGATAGACGTTTTCCACCTTCTTGGCTTCCGCCTTCAGCTCGGCGATCAGCTTCTTCTTGCCTTCGATCACCTCGTAGCGGGGCTCGAAGTCATGGTCGACGTCGACCGCGAGATCCTTCTTGGGAAGGTCCTTCACATGTCCGAGCGAGGCCCGGACCACGTACTGCTTCCCAAGGTACTTCCCGATTGTTTTCGCCTTCGCCGGCGATTCGACGATGACGAGATTCTTAGCCATGTGTTTTTGAGTCCGTAAGAAAGCTTACAGTTCTGAGCGGTTAAGCCTACCACACTCTAACAAGGGTTTGGCGGCTCAGTCCACCCGTATTTCGTTAGATGCCCCTAAGTGCCTGATGGTCGCAGGTTTACAGATCTTGCAGGAAACTGACCCGCTAGTTACCTTATCGGATGCCAGTTCAGAATATCAGAGTAGTCAAGCCTGGGCTTCGCGCCAGGCTACCACACCTTCAAGTAATTCTTCCCCGGCAACTGCCGCACCAATCCCAGCATTTCGAGCTCGAACAGCGTCGCAATCGTCTCCGATGGCGAGCCTCCCTCGAAATTGTCCAACAGGTGATCGAGCTGCACCGGAATATCCAGCGGGATCAACTTCAACAGGTCCCGCGCGAGAACTCCGATCTCCGGCGCAGGTTCCGTTTCGAGCGGCAGGCTGCCCTGGCGCTCGCGGACTTTGGCCATCAGCTGGCGGCGCACATCGGCGGGCAGCTCCACCACTACGTCATTCCACTCCTGCACCAGCTTGGCGCCCTGCTTGATCAGCAGATTCGGACCCCAGCTCATTTTCGAAGTAATGTTCCCGGGCAAGGCAAAGACCTCTCGCTGTTGGTCCAGCGCGAGCCGCGCCGTAATGGCCGACCCGCTATATTGCGCTCCCTCGATAATCAGTACGCCTGCGCTCATCCCGCTGATGATGCGATTGCGGATGGGGAAGTTCTGCGGATAGGCCGGCCCTTGCATGGGGAATTCGGAGAGGAGCAGGCCCTTGGCGGCAATCTCCAGCGCGAGCTTGCGATTTTCGGCGGGATAGACTTGATCGACGCCGCAGCCGAACACCGCGATGGTGTCGCCGCCCGCGCCGAGCGCGCCGCGATGGGCCGACGTATCGATGCCGCGCGCCATGCCGCTGACGATGGTGAGTCCGCAGCGCGCCAGGTCGGGGGTCAGTTTCTCGGTGGCTGAGATCCCGTAGGCGCTGGGGCGGCGCGTGCCAACCACGGCCAGCATCAGCGATTGCAGCAGCTCGACACGCCCGCGCGCGAACAGCGCCACCGGCGGATCGTAAATCTCGCGCAGCCGCGGCGGATAGCGCGGATCGGAGATGGGCACCAGTACAGCCCCGCAGTCAGCCATCTTCCGCTGCTGATCCACCGCGTCGTCAAACGAGCACCCGCTGGCAATACTCTGCGCCACGCTCCCGGAAAGCCCAAACGCCTCCAGATCCCCCCGCGAAGCCCGAAATACGGCTTGCGGGCTCCGAAATTGCTCAATCAACTGGACCGCCTTGCGCATCCCCAGCCCCGGCGTCACCCGCAAGGCCAGCCAATGCACCTCTTCGTCAAGGTTGTACGGCGGGGCCCCTGCCCCGCAGCCGGCCCCCTGGCCGGCCTGTCCGGTTTTCAGCATCCTCTATATGGGTGCGGGAATGCCTGGAGAGTTCTCCAGCGCTTTCAGCTTCGGCGGGCGTACAGATCACGTGAGGCGTCGATCAACGAGCTATCGTTTCGCTTCCTTACGGGCGCGGCGCCGTCACTGCGCTTATTATGCCCCGAGAATTCTCCACTGCTTTCAGAGCCGCGCGCGTGAGCAAGCGTACGCCCGGTGAGGTGTCGATCAACCAGCTATCGTTTCGCGCGCTTACGGGCGCGGATCCGTTATGTTCCGTCCGCGATGCGTTTTAGCAGCTCTTCCGCATACAGGGCTCCGGCGGGGGTATCTTCGTGCTTGAAGAAAACGTACACGTCTCTTCCCTGCCCCAGCATTTGCTTCACCCGCACGGCGATCTCCGCCCGATCCTCAACGGTGTAATCGGCCTTCCGCAAACGCGAGTAAACGAATGGAGCCGTCAGCACCTCCGGCACCACCAGCTTCTCCGATTCCGCCAGGCACAGCGCAGCGCCATACTTTTCCAGCAACTTGTATACGGGATCAGCCAGCCAGGACGGATGCCGGAACTCAAACGCGCAGCGGGTTCCTTCAGGCAAGGTGGCCAGAAAGGCGGCGAGCACTTGCTCATCGCACTTGAATGCCGGCGCGAGCTGAAACAGGACCGGACCAAGCCTCCGCGCCGAGCGCAAAGGATCGATGGCCTTGAAAAACAACTGCGTAAATTCCGACGGCTTCAAGCGGTCGATATGCGTAATGCGCATATGCGCCTTCAATGGAAACGTAAACCCGGGGCGCGTGGAGGTCACCCATTTCTCCAGCGTCGACGCGGATGGCAGCCGCCGAAACGTATAGTTGACCTCCACGGCATTCAGCCGCTCCGAGTAGTAAGAAAGGAATTTCGCGGCCGGAAGTTTGGCCGGGTAAAAGCCGGGTTTCCAGGTTGGATAAGCGAATCCGGACGTTCCGCAATAGAGTTCGGGCATGGGTTTAGCTCGCATCCGGCGGCAGCGGCCGCGCATCCCATACAATAGTGCAATCAACCGTGGCGCCGCAAAAACCATCCCCAAAGCCCAAGAAACCTTCCTCCGAACGGTTCCGTGAGCTCTGGCCGGACATCAAGGAAATGATCCGTCCGCGACGGGCCGTACTGCTAGCCGGGTTCGGCCTGATGGTGGTAAGAAGCCTGGCTGGCCTGGTGCTGCCGTGGTCCACCCGGCGCTTGATCGACGACGTTATCGGCAAAGGCCGAATGGATGTGTTGAACACGCTGGTGCTCGGGGTACTGGCTGCCACTATCATTCAGGGCATTACGTCGTTCTCGCTGACACAACTGGTCTCCAAGGCGGCCCAAAGGCTAATCGCGGAGCTGAGGGGCAAGGTTCAGGAACACGTCGGCCGGCTGCCGGTAGCCTACTACGACGCCAATAAGACCGGCGTACTGGTCTCACGCATCATGACCGACGTGGAGGGCATCCGCAATCTGCTGGGGACGGGACTCATCGAGTTTGCCGGCGGCGTACTTACGGCCGTCGTCGTATTGGTTATTCTGCTCAAGACCAGCCTGTTGATGACCGGGATCGCCGCCGTGGTAATCGCCGGCTTCACGCTGACTTTGCGCAAGGCGTTCGGGACCATCCGGCCGATCTTCCGCGAGCGCGGAAAAATCAACGCCGACGTTACCGGCCGCCTTACGGAATCGCTGGGCGGCGTGCGAGTCGTGAAAGGCTATCATGCCGAGGAACGCGAAGCCGGGGTGTTCGCTAAAGGCGTGGACCGCCTGCTGCAAAATGTTCTGCGATCGCTGACAGCGATGTCTTTGATGAGTCTGTCCGCGTCGGTTCTGATGGGCACCGTGGGCGCCATCGTGATGTACATCGGCGCGCACCAGATCGCCGCCCACACGCTTACTCCCGGACAGTTCGTGATGTTTACGGCGCTGATGGCTTTTCTGGTGGCGCCGATGTTCCAGATCGTCGCGATCGGGACGCAGCTCACCGAAGCGTTCGCCGGTCTCGAGCGAACCCGCGAAGTCTTGCGCGAGCGGCCCGAAGATAAGGACCCGCGCCGCATCGTGAGCAGTGGACCGCTAACCGGACTCGTAACTTTCGAGGATGTCAGCTTCTCTTACAGTCCCGGAAAACCGGTGCTCGAAGCGGTTTCCTTCCGCTCCGAGCCCGGCACATCGACGGCATTGGTAGGGCCATCGGGATCGGGCAAGTCAACCATTATCGGCCTCATTGCGGCATTCGCCGTGCCCGACAGCGGAACCATTCGCGTGGATGGAGTGGACCTGGGAACCATCAAACTGGAGTCCTATCGAACACAACTTGGCGTCGTGCTGCAGGACACTTTCCTGTTTGACGGCACCATCCGCGAGAACATCGCCTTTGCCCGTCCCAATGCCACCGAAGCGGAAATCATGGACGCATGCCGGATTGCGCGAGTCGACGAATTCGCGGAGCGCTTCGAGCTGAAGTACGACACCATCGTCGGCGAGCGCGGTGTAAAGCTATCCGGGGGCCAGCGCCAGCGAGTATCGATTGCACGCGCGATCCTTGCCGACCCGCGGATCTTGATTCTGGACGAGGCCACCTCAAGCCTCGATTCGGAATCCGAAGCGCTGATACAGGAAGGCCTGCGCTACTTGATGCAGGGCCGCACGACGTTCGTGATCGCCCACCGCTTGTCCACTATTCGCCGGGCCGATCAGATTTTAGTCGTCGAGAGCGGTCGCATCGCCGAGCGCGGCACTCATGAGGCTTTGTACGCGGCCCAGGGCCGCTATTACGACCTTTACACCAAACAGCACGGCCTGGAGGCGAATCTGTTCCTGGCTCCGGGGGAAGGGGAAGAGACCGAGCGAGAGACTGCTGCTGCCGGGGCCTCACGGGATGCTGGATTAGCTGACGCGATGCGGTTGTTGCGGGGTTGATGTAGGGCGGGACCCCGGTCCCGCAGCCAGCCCCCTGGCTGGCTTGCTGGGGGTTGCATTCACCGCTTCAACGGCGGAGCCAGGGGCTCCGCGCGGTCCAGGGGGACCGCC
>JAYTVY010000353.1:0-10884 GCA_043743755.1 Bryobacterales bacterium
CAGAACGTGTTGCCACCCGACGTGGGGACCTCACCGGCCACGGCAGCCGGTATCCCTGGTTTGAATCTTGACAACTTCTTCACCTCCGGCCTTCCAGGATTCTTCTTTGAAGGCGATGCCGGCACCAGTATCGGCTATAAGCTGGGCGGCGTGAACGGCGACGGGCACTGCAACTGCCCCCTAAAAGAGCAGGAGCAGCAGTACCAGTTTGTCGCCAACGTAACCAAGATGCGGGGTAACCATTCCCTGAAGTTCGGCGCCGATATTCGCTATGCGCTGAACCTTCGCGTACCAAGCGATAGCCACCGTGCCGGCGAATTGCATTTCGCTCCCGATTACACCGGTTTCGTAACTGGCAGCGGGTCTACGCAACAAGGTCTCGGCTACGCGACCTTCCTGCTCGGTGAAGTCACTGGGTTCGGCCGCTACGTCAGCACCAGTACGGATGCACGCGAACGCCAACGGCGTTGGTTCTTCTACGGGCAGGATCAATGGCGCATCACTCCTAAACTACAGATCAACTATGGCTTGCGCTGGGAATTGGTTTTCCCGGAGACGGTCAATAAGCCCGGTAACGGAGCGCAACTTGATCTGAGCACGGGCCAGATCGCCGTTTTCGGCATCGGCAAGACCTCCATTCACGGCATCCAGAACCTCTCCTATTCGAACTTCGCTCCTCGTTTAGGCGTCACTTACCAGCTAACTCCCAAGACCGTGATCCGCGCCGGTTATGGCTGGGCCTATGAGCTGGGTACCTTCGGATCCACCTTCGGCCACAACGTGACCCAGAACATCCCTGTCCTGGCCAACCAGACCATAAACCGGCCGAATAATTTCAGTGGTGTGTTTACATTGGCGCAAGGCCCGACCCCGCCGACGTTCGCGACGCCCGACCCCACCACGGGCCGTTTTAAGCTGCCCGATGGAATCAACGGCAAGGCGCGGCTCCCAACCACTCAACTGCCTCGCGTGATGCAGTATAACCTCACCGTGCAGCATCAGTTGGTCCACGATCTCTCAGTCTCTCTCGGATATGTGGGCAACCAGGGACGGCGTCAGTTTTTCGGCGACGGCCCCAACTACAACATCAATCAGGCGTCCTTCGTTCCGGGCGTGGATCAAAACCTGCGCAAGCCGTTCTTCGGAAGGTATGGCTGGACCCAAGGGATTGACTGCTATTGTCCAGAAGGCACCTCTCTGTACAACTCCTTGCAGGCCACTGTCGAGAAACGCCTGTCGTCGGGCTATGTCCTGTCAATGAATTACACCTATCAGGTGGCCAAGGCCGATGGCGGCGACTCATACACGATTCTGTATGACCGCCAGCTTGGCTATGGCGAGAAGGACTTCATCCCGCATCACCAGGTGATCGCCGCACAGAACTACGAGATTCCATTTGGACGGGGCCGCAAGTATGCCGCCCAAATGAATCGTGTGACCGATGCCCTGCTCGGCGGCTGGAATATCAACGCCGTGACCACTTACTACAGCGGGCGTCCTTTGACTCCGAACATCGGTAATTTTCCCGGCAACCCGCTCCGGCCCGATGTCGGTCCCGGCGGCCGCCCGGACAAAGGCACTGGCAATCCCTACGCCAGCAACCAGAGCCGCGATGGCTGGCTGAATATCGGCCCGAACGGTTCTCTGAGCAGCGCCTTTGCGGTACCGGCCAACAACGTGTTTGGGAACTACGTGCCCAACAGCCTCCGAGGTCCTCTTTTCATCAATCAGGATCTCAGCATGGGCAAGAAGTTCCACGTCACTGAGCGCGCCTACGCCGAGCTTCGCGCCGAAGCGTTCAACGTGTTCAACCACACCAATCTGGGTGACCCAGACAGCAACGTGACGGGCAGTAACGCCGGTAAGATCAACGGCCTCGCTCCCAACTACGAAATGCGGCGCCTGCAGTTCGCGTTCCGCATAAATTTCTAACGCACCCAAACCGAGCCGCGCCCGTCAGGAAGCCTGACGGCGCGGCTCTTTTCTTTCCATTCGGCTAAAATACCTGCAAGCCGACCATGCCCTCCCGCCGTACTTTCGTCCGATCTCTGTCCGCCTCCGCCCTGGTCTTCTCCTTTGATCAACTCCTGCACGGCGTTCCGCTGGGGGTGAAGTTTGTCAATGTGGCCCGGGAGGCGGGGCTGCGGGCCAAGACTATTTTCGGGAGCGAGGCCAAGAACAAGTTTCTGCTCGAAACCACGGGGTGCGGGGCGGCGTTCGTCGATTACGACAACGACGGCTGGCTCGACATTTTCCTGGTGAACGGGACGCGGTTTGAACCCAATTGGACCAAAGCCAACGCGCCCACCAGCCGGTTGTACAAGAACAATCGCGACGGCACGTTCACGGACGTAACGGTCAAGGCCGGGCTGGCGCGCACCGGCTGGGGACAAGGCGTCTGCGCGGGCGACTACGACAATGACGGCTTCGAGGATCTATTCGTCACCTATTGGGGCGACTGCGCGCTGTATCACAACAATGGGAACGGCACGTTCACCGACATGGCTGTTAAAGCCAGCGTCACTACCCGTACCACGACGGGGCTGAGGCGCTGGAACACGGGCTGCGCGTTTGTCGATTATGACCGCGACGGCCATTTGGATCTCTTCGTGGCCAACTATATCGATTTCGATCCCAAGACCACTCCGCTGCCCGAATCGGGCCCTTGCCTGTACAAAGGGATCATGGTGGCCTGCGGTCCGCCGGGGCTCAAAGGCGGCAAGAATATTCTGTTCCATAACAACGGCAATGGAACATTCACGGACGTTTCCGATAAGGCGGGCATTCTCAAGACTGCGGGAACCTACGGGCTGGGCGTGCTGGTGGCCGACTTCGACGACGACGGCTGGCCGGACATTTACGTGGCCAACGATTCCACTTCGTCGGCGCTTTACAAGAACAATCACGACGGCACTTTCACCGACGTCGCCATTGAGGCTGGCGTGGCCTACAGCCCCGATGGCAAGCCGCAGGCCGGCATGGGCGTCGCGGCGGTGGACTATGACTGTGACGGGCGCCTGGACCTCGTGAAGACCAATTTCGCGGGAGACACCGCCAGCCTTTATCGCAATCAGGGGAACATGGTCTTCGACGACCAGACGTTTCAGGCCGGGCTGGGAACCAACACGCGATTCCTCGGCTGGGGCGTGGGCTTCATCGACTTTGACAACGACGGCTGGTCCGATATCCTGGTCTGCAATGGTCACGTCTATCCGGAAGTGGGCGAGAACGACGTGGAATCCGGTTACCGGGAGCGGAAGGTGCTGTACAAGAATCTGGGGAACGGCAAATTCGCGGATGTGTCGATGGACGCCGGGCCGGGCATCCTCGAGAAAGTTCCGGGGCGCGGCTGCGCGTTCGGGGATTTCGACAATGACGGCGACATCGACGTAGTGGTGAACTGCGTTAACGACGTCCCGCAGCTGCTGCGCTGCGATTCGACGCTGGGAAACAACTGGGTGAAGGTGAAGACGGTGGGCGTGAAGTCAAACCGTTCGGGGATCGGCGCGCGGGTGATCTGCACCACCGCGGGCGGGCACCGGCAGATGGACGAAGTGCGCAGCGGCGGCAGTTACGTTTCGCAAAACGATATGCGGGTCCATTTTGGGCTGGGCCAGGCCGCGAAGGCCGATCTCGAAATCCGCTGGCCCAGCGGAACCGTGGACAAGCTGGCGGATGTGGCGGTGAACCGGGTGATTGAAGTGAAGGAAGGCAGCACGGCGAAGCGGAATTGAGGTTATGGTTAGAACCGGTCCGGCAATCCCGCTGTTCGCGCTCGCGCTGGCCGGGGCGGGATGCGGCTGGGCGCAGGCGATTGTGGATCCGGAAGTGACACCGCTGGTGAGCCCGGCTTTCGGGGAAATCCAGAACAAGACGCCGCTGGAAGGGCAAGTGCGCCTGCTGAAGCCGTATCTGAATTTCGGATTTCGATTTCAGGTGGGCTACGCGGCGAGCATTCCGTATCGCCAGTTCGCCGCCTCGCGGCAGAGGCTGGGCGTGGCGCTGCGGATCACGCCCAAGGGCGCGGGGGAGCCGGTGTATTTCGTGCAGGCAGTCCCGATGCCGCCGCGGATTCCCGAAGGCACCAAGGAGAAGCTGGACATCGAAGGCGGATTCCAGGTGGGCGAAGGCCGCTACACGGTGGAGTGGGCGCTGTTCGACGAGTCCGGACGCTGCCTGCGCAAGCAGTGGGAGATTGAGGCGCGCTCGCCGGGACGCAACGTGAGGGTGGCCCAGCCGCCCGGCAAGATTTCGCCGCTGGCTTTGAATCCGGGCGAGATTTTGAAGCCGCGCGACGCGGCCGCGCGGCCATCGCGGGTGACGGTGCTGCTGCATGTGGCGCCGCTGTACACGCGCTCGACGCGGCTGCGATCGTTTGACCGGTTCCTGCTGCTGAGCTCGCTGGTGTGGCTGCTGGAGGAATCGCCGTTTACTTCCGTGAAACTGGTGGCCTTCAATCTGGATCAGGAGAAAGAGATTTACCGGCAGGACAATTTCGATGGGCCGGGCTACGGGCGGCTGGCCAGTGCGATGACGCACATAGAGCTGGGCACGGTGCCTATCGAAACCTTGCAGCGGCGGACCGGGCATATCGACATGCTGGCGCGCATGTTGAATGAAGAGCGAACGGCCGCCGAGCCGGCGGACGCCATTCTCTTCGTGGGTCCGGGAGCGCGCCAGTTCGATAAGTTCCCACCGTCGATGATCGCGGCGGCCAATGCGCCGGCGCCAAGGGTTTTCTATTTCGAATACTTCCCGTACTGGGGCCGGCACGCCGAGTTTCCGGACAGCATCGACCACGCCACGCGCGCTGTGTCGGGCAAGACGTGGCACATCCACAGCCCTTCCGAGCTGGCGGATGCGGTGCACAATCTGGCGCGGGAGCTGGGCTTGCAGCAGTCTAGTGCAGCGGACCAGTAACGCTTGCTATACTTGTCTCGTCATCACGACACTGCGCGCCCGTAGCTCAGTTGGATAGAGCGTCTGGCTACGAACCAGAAGGTCGCATGTTCGAGTCATGCCGGGCGCACCACTTAACTCAGCAGCTTGCCGAAAGCCGTGGGCGGAATTGGGTACCGCACGCAGCGAGATGTACCGGCCGAGATCACGTACCAGAGAATCATAGGCCTTTCTTGATCCGAGCCTCCGCGAGATCCTCGGCGTCGAGGAGGAGCGTGTTGTCGTAGTCACCGCACCGGCTTGTGCCAGCCACGTCATCGTGTCAGTATGGATTTGTCGGCAGGGCTGAATGAATAAGGAATACGTAAAGAAGGTTGAAGGCTCGTATCGTGTGGGGGAGACGCGTGTATCCCTGGACTCCCTGGTCGATCTCTTTCGCGAGGGGCTGTCGGCAGAGAGCATGGTCGAGAGCTATCCGGCCTTGACGCTCGAGCAAGTGCACGGAGCTCTCGCGTTTTACCTCGCCAACCAAAGAGAAATCGATACATACCTTGCCGAAGGGCAACGCTCCGCGGAATTACTACACAGGCAATCGAGGCAGACCAACGCGGAATTGATTGCGAAGCTCCAGCGGGCGCGGAATGCGAGTGAGATTCCAGGCTGATGCCGATCTGGACGGGCGCATCTTACGGGGGTTGCGACGGGCAGCACGGGAGATCGATATTCGCACGGCGGCCTATGCGGGCTTGCGGGTTTGGAAGATCTGGAAGTCCTGCGAGTCGCCGCTGGCTCCGGACGGATTCTACTCAGTCAGGACCGCCGCACAATGCCGGCACATTTCGCGCGGTTCGTAAACGAGGCGCACAGCTCGGGAGTAATCCTACTCCGCGAAGCGATCTCAATTGCGACTGCCATCGAAGAGGCTCGCGCGAGATCGGTTATGAGCTCGCGGGCCGCGTTCGCCGCATTACATGAACCGCTTTTAATTCCCACTTAACCATTGCTTCATGTGGAACTGCCAGAATGAACAGAACTGCTTTACCAAACTACCCAAGGAGATTAACGAATGAAGAAGATTGCTGCGATGTTTCTGGGCCTGTCCCTGCTAGCCGGCGCGGTTCCGATGTTCGCCGACGATGCCAAGGACACCACCGTCACCAAGAAGAGCAAGAAGCCCGCCACCAAGAAGACCAAAGCCAAGAAGACCACCGAAGTCAAGAAGTAAGCAGGGCGCTCAAGTTCATTTATTGAGAGTGAACGGGTCGCCCCGATACGCGGCCCGAGTCCTCCTACTGAAGAGACCGTGGCCAAGTTTTATTGGACGCTTTCCGGCGTCGCATTGTTCATCTTCGCCACGCTGCTGATTTATTCCCAGACGGCGGCCTTTGCCTGGGATGAAGGATTCCACCTGCTGGCGGCGCAGCTCATCGCGGCAGGGAAGCGTCCGTACCTGGATTTTTTCTTTCCTCAAGTCCCCCTCAACGCCTATTGGAACGCCGCCTGTCTGCGCATTCTGGGGCAAGGCTGGCGAATTCCGCATGCCGTTGCCGCTCTGGAAGTGACAGCGGCGGTGGTGCTGGCGTGCGAATCCGTTTACCGCCTGATACCCGCGCCGCGCTGGCGCCTGCCCGCCACCTTCTTCGTCGCGGCAACGTTCGGATTAAACGTGGCGGTGGTGCAGTTTGGCCCGCTGGCGCAGGCCTATGGACTGTGTCTACTGCTGATTGTGGCGGCGTTTCGCGTGTCCCTCTCGGCGGTGGACCGGCGCTCGGCGTGGCTCAGCCTGGTGGCCGGGTTGCTGGCCGTGGCATCCGCCGAGTCATCCTTGCTTACGGCTCCTGTCGCTCCGGTGCTGCTCATCTGGATCATTGCCGCGAACCGCGCCGGAAGCCGCCTTGTGAAGCTGGGCGGGTTTCTTCTCGGCGGGATGATCGCCAGCATTCCGCTGCTGTGGCTCTTCGCCCAGTCACCGGAGCACGTGTGGTTCGGAGTGGTGAAATTCCATTTGTTCTACCGCGGCGTGGCGTGGCCGGGAGCGCTCAGCCACGATCTAGGGGTGGCGCTGGCATGGGTGGACTGCGGGCAGGCGCTGGTGCTGGCGGCGCTGGCGGTAACCGGATTCGCGTACGTTCGCCGCAGCACCTGGGGGCCGCCCGCGAAGTCCGCAATTTATTTGTGCGGCTGGCTGGCGCTGGCGGAGACCATCCACTTGCTGACCGCGCATCCGACGTTCAATCGCTATTTCGCATTCATCGTTCCATTTCTGGCGATTCCGGCGGCGGCGGGACTGTGCGCGTTAGCCGAGAGATTGGGCGGGCCCAGGCAAGTGCGCACGGCGGCCGCCGTGGCGTGTTGTTTCATGGCGCTGGGTCTGTTCCGGCGTCTGCATGAAGACGCGGGCGACTTCCGGTGGAAAGACGCCGAGGAGATGGCGGCCAAGGTGAATGAAGTGACGGCCCCGGGCGCTCCGCTGTACGCCGAGGAGAACGTCTATTTCTTGACGCACCGGATGCTGCCGGGAATGGAGAACCACGATTCGCACAAGCTCAGCTTGACGCCGGCCGAGTCGGCGAGGCTGCATATTCTGACGCGCACGGATGTGGATGGCATGATCAAAGCGGGTGCATTCAGCACGGCGCAATCCTGCGATGACGACGAGATCAAGCGCCTGGACGCCGCTAAGATTTACAGTCACAAGACGGAGATGTCGGGCTGCGCGGTGTTCTGGGGCGGGAAGATGGCAGTCCTGGGGTATGGCGATCGGCAGGTGCGCGGGGGGAAGTGAGGTCGGGGCCTTGCCCCACACAGGCTACTTTTGGGGGTGTTTGACGTCGTACATCAAGATGCTGATGGCCAAGGCGATGCCGCCCGCGGCGGCGGTCAAGAAGAAGATCATGGCGAGACCGGGGTAGCCGAAAATTTTGAATGTGGTGGGGACGCTCATCAGCATTGCGGCGCCGATTACCAGAGCGGCCAGGATGAGGCCGAGAGTGATCCGATTCGCGATTTTTTCGAGGCCCGCGATCAAGCGGCGCTCGTCGATGGCGTGCACTTTGATTGACAGTTCGTTGTCGGCGACGCGATCGAGGATGGCGTTCAGGCGCTTGGGCAGGCGCTCGATAAAATCCTTGGTCTCCAGCAGGCCGGTGAAGATGCTGCCGGTGGACCCGCTCTTCTTCATGCGCTGCCGCATCAAGCCGGGAGCGCGATTCCGGATAAATTCATTCGGATCTAAGGCGGGGTCGAGCTTGCGGACAATTTCATCCAGGTTGAGGAGCGTCTTGCCGAGCATGGTGAGCTCGGAGGGCAGGCGGATACCGCACTCGCCCGACGCGCGCGTCACCTCGATCATCAGACGGCCCACTTCCAGCTTCTGCACGGTGGTGTTCTGGGTGGCTTCCACCAGCACTTTCACGCGCTGGTTGAAGCCTCGCGGGTCGAAATCTTCTTCGGTTTCGCCGATGCGCAGGGCGATGGAAGCGGCATCGTCGCTATGGCCCTCGCTGATAGCCAGCAGCAGCTGAAGCAGCTTCTCTTGCATGCGCGGCGAGATGCGCGCCACCATGCCCAGATCCAGCAGCGCGACGTGTTTGCCATCGTCGGTGATGAAGATGTTGCCGGGATGCGGATCGGCATGAAAGAAGCCGTCCACCAGAACCTGCTTGAGATAGGCGTGGAACAGCTGCTCGGCGATGCGGGGCCCTTCGATTTCGCCCTGCGCGATAGGACTCAGCTCGGTGACCTTGGTGCCGTGGATGTACTCCATGGTGAGCACGCGCGAGGTGCTGTAGTTGGGAATGGCTTGGGGAACGACAATGCGGCGGTAGCGCGCGAGGTTTTCGCGCAGCGTGGCCAGATTGCCGGCTTCCTGGCGATAATCCAGCTCCCGCAGAATGCTGGTCTTGAACTCAGCCACCATATCCGCGACGCCGTGAAGGCGCAGGGTGTCGTTATGCTTTTCGAGAAGCTCGGCCACTTCGGCAAAGATCTCGAGGTCTTGTACAACTTGCTCTTTAACGCCAGGGCGCTGTATTTTGACGGCAACCATGCGGCCGTCCCGCAGCGTCGCACGGTGCACCTGGCCCAGCGAGGCGGAGCCCACGGGTTTGGCTTCGAAAGTGGAAAAGGCCTTGGAGATGCGAATGCCTAGCTCCACGTGCAGGATGGCTTCCACTTCTTCGAACGGGAAGGGCTCGATGTGGTCCTGGAGCTTGGCCAAGCCCTGGATATATGCGGGCGGCAGAAAATCGGGGCGCGTGGACAGAAGCTGGCCGAGTTTGATGAAGGTGGGGCCCAGGCGTTCCAGGTCGGCGGCCAGCTCGGCGCCCGCGTTGCCATTCGCGCTGCCCGGAGTTGGCCGAGGCTCATCGCCCAGCGCGTCATCGAGTCCGGCAGATTTGACGAGGTCGGAGCGCCCGTACTTGAGCAGCAGAAACGCTATGTCCTTGTAGCGCTTGAGGTGTCCAGCTTTTAGCGAGAGAGCCACGGTAGCCGAGTAGCAATTCGAGTGCCAGTCCCGGCTGCATCCGCTCCGGCGTGGGATCATCCAATGGGATATGAAGCAAGACGAAGACTCAGCCCGCACGGCTACCGGGGCCTCCGCTTGATGCGCACGCTGGTGGTGGGCGCGGGCGCGGTGGGCGGATATTTCGGCGGGCGAATGCTGGAGGCGGGGCGCGACGTTACTTTCCTGGTGCGTCCGAAGAGGGCCCAGGAACTGGCGGAGGGCGGCCTGCGTATCCGCAGCAAGTTCGGCGACGTGACGCTTTCGAAGCCTCCGGTGATTTTGGCGGCGAATCCCGGCAGCGCGTTCGACCTGGTGCTGCTCAGTGCGAAAGCCTATGACCTCGCCGGCGCGATTGCGGCATTCGCACCGGCGGTTGGCCCAGACACGGTGATTCTGCCGCTGCTCAATGGCATGCGGCACCTGGAAGCGCTGGACGACCGGTTCGGGCCGGACCGGGTGCTGGGCGGGCTATGTCTTATCGCGGCGACGCTCAACGAGCAGCGTGAAATCGTGCATCTTAACGACGCGCACGCCATCGCGTTTGGGGAACGCAGCGGGATGCTTTCGGAACGCGTGACGTCGATCGACAAGCTGATGGACGGGGCGCGCTTTGACCATCGCGCGAGTTTGACCATCCTGGCGGACATGTGGGAAAAATGGGTGTTCCTGGCAACGCTGGCGGGAGCGACCTGCCTTTTCCGGGGGACCATCGGAGATATCGCGGCGGCCCCGGGCGGAAGCGACCTGGTACTGGCACTCTTGGAGGAGTGCAAAGCAATCGCGACCGCACAGGGATATCCGCCGAGGCAGCCTTTTCTGGATCGCACCGGGCCGCTGCTAACCGCGGCGGGGTCAACACTGACGGCTTCGATGCTGCGTGACATCGAGGCCGGAGGTCCCATTGAGGCGGACCATATCATTGGCGACCTGCTGGCTCGCGGCGGGGGACGGCTGCTGCCGATCGTGTATGCCCACCTCAAGACCTACGAAATGAGTCGCGAAGGGAGCCGAGCTAGAGCCTGCCCATGAGCAGCAATATGATGAGGATCAGGACCACGAGTCCCAATCCGCCGCTGGGATAGTAGCCCCACCCCGTGCTATACGGCCAAGCAGGAAGTACGGCCAGCAGCAAAACGATGAGAACGATCAGCAGAATGGTTCGGTTCACGTGGTGCCTCCTTTTGAGCCGCAGGTGATGCGGGCTTGGGGTTAGACTCGATTCCATTACAACTGTTTCGCACATCACGTTTCCAGCCTCAGGGAATCCCCCTAATGAGCCTTAGGTCTGGCCCTAGACCGGCATATTCCTTCTATCCCCTTGAAATTACAGAACTCTTACAAAGCCGGAGACGAATCCCTGATACGGTGGAAGTGTAGACTATCTGACTCTGGGAGGGTCCGTGAGCACCGACGTTATCGACATGCCTTACCGCGAGAGAATGAACTGGCCCACGACGATTACTCTGGGCTTGTTGCAC
>JAYTVY010000354.1:0-7272 GCA_043743755.1 Bryobacterales bacterium
GCCAGACCAAAATCGAGAATTTTCACCAGTCCCGATTCCTTCACCATGACGTTGCCCGGCTTCAGATCGCGATGAATGATACCCGCGGCGTGCGCGGTCTTCAGCGCGTCCGCCATTTGGAGGCTGTATTGAAGCACCTGGGGAACGCGCAGGCCGCCCTGAGGGATCAGCTCCAGGAGAGTCTTTCCGCCCACGTACTCCATCACCATGTATTCGGTGCCGCCATCGGAGATGATGTCGTGAATGGTGATGATGTTCGGGTGGTTCAGCGCGGAAGCCGCCTGGGCCTCCTGAAAGAAACGCCGCCGCCGGTCGGCCTCGCTGGTCTTATCGGGCGGCAGTACCTTGATAGCAACGATGCGGTTCAGCCGGGTGTCCTGGGCCTTGTACACCTCGCCCATGCCCCCGGACCCGATCTTCTCGAGCAACTGATACTGCAGTACGGTTCGGCTCTCCATATCCCTCAAACTGCATTATAAGTGGCGCGGGCTTTAGTCTGCGATGCGCACCGTGCGAAACCCGGCGAACACGTCCCGCCGGTCCTTTGGAAAAAAGTTGCGCCAGGTGTTCCGGATCAATCGCGGTTTGGTAGCCCAGCATCCGCCGCGGAGCACCTTGCGCTCACTCCCGAACCAGGGTTCCGAGTATTCCTTATAGGGATCCACCACAAATCCCGGATATGGCAGAAAGTCGGTGGCGGTCCACTCCCACACGCCGCCGCAGTCACGGCGTTTGTTCTTGTCGATGCCCGACGCCGCCAGTTCCCACTCGGCTTCGGTGGGCAACCTGCGCCCGGCCCACCGGCACCAGGCTTCCGCTTCATACCAGTTGATGTGCATCAGGCTATGGTCGGGGAGCAAGGGAATAATGCGGTCATACACCCGGTGCATCCAGGTCCCGCTCGCTTGCGGGATCCAATACACCGGATGCCGCGCATCAGTCTTCTCGCGCCAGGCCCAGCCTTCGCCGCTCCACCACTCGCGGCGGCGGTAACCGCCATCGTTTACGAATCCGGCAAATTGACCGCAGGTAACCGCGGAGCGCGCGATTGCGAAAGGCGACAGGCGCACCGGATGCGCCCATTTCTCGTTATCGAATACGAACTCGCCGCCTGGAATCGCCCCCAGCATGTAAGTGCCGCCCTCGATTTCGACATCGCCGCCCGCAACCGGACCCGGCGCGGCGGCTTCCCATCCCTTCGGCGCCGGATACCCCAGCGTCTGGCGAGTGTACGTGAACGCCTCCCCATGCATGTCCTCGTGCATCACCGGCAGCCAGTGAAAGTACGCTTCCTGCTCGCTCACGTTATCGCGCGGCAGGCGCTCTAATACCCGATCGAGCACATCTTGCATGTATCGCAGCGTCTCGTCGCGCGAGGGCAGCGGCAGTTCCCAGCGCGAGTCATGCGGCACCGCGGCCGAATCCCAAAACTCGTCGGCGCGCGGATGCACCGAAGCCTCTCCGCGCAGATGCCGCAACGCCCAGCGCTCTTGAAACCAGGCCACATGCCCGATTTCCCAGACCGGAGGATTGATGATGTCCGCTACCGGCACACGCAACTGCTCGTCGGACAAATCGGACACCAGGTCGAGCGTGCGCCTGCGGGAATCCAGCAGCATGGCGCGAAGTTCGCTCGCGGAGATCACCCCATAATTGTAAGATGCGCGTTCGCATTTTGTGTCCGGCACCGCGGGGAACAGTCTACGGGAATCGGATCACCGCACTACGATGGGCCCGCATTCTGCGCGCATTGGGCCACCGCCCCGAGATCGCGACCGTTTACGGCGGCGAGCCCGCTGACCTGCTGATCGCGCTGCACGCCAGGAAGAGCGGCCCCGGCGCGGAAGCGTTTCACAAGCGGCACCCTGAAAAACCAATCGTCATCGCCCTCACCGGCACGGATCTATACGGGGACATTCGACGCTCCGTCATCGCGCAAAAAGCGCTGGCGCTGGCCACGCGGATCGTGGCATTACAGCCGCTCGCATCCGCCGAACTGTCGCCCGGTCTTCAGGACAAGGTCGAGGTGATTTATCAATCCGCTGAAAAGACTCGCGCCGCGCCGGCTCGCCCGTTCCAGGTTTGTGTGGTGGGTCACCTGCGTCCGGTAAAGGATCCATTCCGCGCGGCAATGGCCGTGAGGAGCTTCTCAGCCGAATCCAAAATCCATGTAGTGCACGCCGGCGCCGCGCTGGCTCCCTGGATGGAAGCTCGGGCGCTTGCCGAGCAGGCCCGCAACCCGCGCTATCGCTGGCTGGGCGAGCTGCCGCGTGCGAAGGTCCGCCGTCTGATCGCGTCCAGCCAACTGCTGGTGCTCAGCTCTCGACTGGAGGGCGGCGCGAACGTCATCTCCGAAGCCATCGTGGACGGCACACCCGTGGTAGCCTCTCGAATCCCCGGCTCCGTCGGCCTGCTCGGCGAGGATTATCCGGGCCTCTATCCGGTTGGCGATACCGGCGCGCTGGAGCGGCTACTGCTGCGCGCGGAAAGCGACTCGCGTTTCTACGCCGATCTGTGTGCTCGCTGTGCCCGCTTGGCGAAGCTCTTCCATCCATCCCGCGAACGGGCAGCCTGGCGCAGGCTCCTCGGTTGTATGGACGTTCGCAAGCTTCAGTCTTGATCCGCGCTGCGCGCCCCGCCCGCCAGCAGCGCGGCAGTCGCGCTCAATAGCACCACGAACCCCAGCGCCATCCGCAACGACGACGCCTGCGCAAGCAATCCGATCACCGGCGGCCCGGTGACGAATCCCAGATACCCGAACGCCGTGACGGCGGCAATCCCCGCCTGCGCATTGACCCCCGCCTTACGCCCCGCCGCGCTGCATGCGATGGGAAAAATGGTGGAGAAGCCCGCGCCCGCGCAGGCGAATCCGATGAGCGCACCGGCAATGCCGCCGGAGAGCAATCCCGCTCCCAGTCCCACTGCGGCGATCAGTCCGCCCCAGCGCACCAGCGTCACCGATCCGAACCGTCCTCGCAGCCAGTCGCCGGCGAACCGGCCGCCGGCCATCGCCAGTGAAAATGCCGCGTAACCCGCCGCCGAGGTTCCCGGACCGGTCAAGTGGCTCAGGTAGACTGCCGTCCAATCCGCCATCGCGCCTTCGCCCACCAGCACGCAGAATGCGATGACGGCCAAGCCAAGCAGCGGCGTCAGCGAAACCCGCGCGCGGCTGCGTTCCGCCGTCGCGCCGGGCAGGTCCGCCAGCAGATGCGGCGTAGCGAAAATCACTCCCACAGCCAACAGCACGCCGGTGGAGGCAAGGTGAATGAAAGGGTCGATTCGCCCGGCGGCCGCCAACCCTCCCATCCCCGAGCCAGTCATTCCCCCCAGGCTGAACAGCGCGTGAAACGAAACCATCACGGGACGGCGATACGCGGTCTCCACGTCCACTGCCTGCGTGTTCATCGCGACATCCATCGCGCCCGCGGTGAGGCCGAACACGAAGAGCAGCGCCCCCAGTGACAGCGCACTGGTGGCAAGCGCGGGCAGGGTGAGCGCCGCGCAGAACGCCAGCGATGTCCACCGGGTTGCGCGGGCGCTTCCGTAACGGCCCACAAGTTTCGACACCAGCGGCATCGCGGCGAAGCAGCCCGCCGCCATTCCCAGCAGGGCGAGCCCGAGAATACCCACGGATAAACCCAGCTTCGCTTGCATGGCGGGAATGCGCGCCAGCCAGTTCGCGACGCCAATCCCATGCAGCAGAAAAACCGCCGACACCGAGATGCGCGCCACCCGTGGTTCAACCAAAGGTCACAATAGCAACTGGACGCTACGTGGGCCAGCGGCGAAGATCGGTTCGCTTCAGGAAAATGGCGGCCAGGCGCTCCAGCGCTTCCCGGTCCTCATCATCGAAGCGCCCCAAGAGTGGGCTGTCCAGATCGAGAACGCCCAGCAAACGTTCGCCATCCAGCAGAGGAATTACGATCTCCGATCGCGACGCGCTGTCGCAGGCGATGTGGCCGGGGAAGGCGTCGACATCCGGGACGACGATGGATGACCGGCGCTGGGCAGCCGTGCCGCAGACTCCCTTGCCCATTGCGATCCGCACACAAGCAGGCTGGCCCTGGAAAGGACCCACCACCAGTTCGCCATCGCGAAAAAAGTAGAAGCCCGCCCAATTCAAGGCGGGCAGCGAGTGATAGAGCAGCGCGGCGAAATTGGCGGAGTTGGCGAGCGCGTCGGTTTCGCGTTCGAACAGAGCTTCGGCCTGGGCGGTCAGCTCCCGATAGAACTCGCGCTTGCCGCTACTGGCGTCCGTGTCCGGGAGCGCCATTCATCCCCGGGCCGCCGCCGAATCCCATGCCGCGGCCAAACCCCGCGTGATCCGCATGCTGGGCGAATTTGGTCTGCTGGTCCGGCGTCAGGATTTGATAAAAGGCAGCGTGAGCTTTGGATTCGCTTGCGATCTGCTGAGTGGTCAGGTTGCCAATGGCGATCGCCGCGGCATCAATGCCGTTCGTGTCATTGTTCTTCACCGCGGCTTCCAGGTTTTGATGAGCCAGTTTCAGGTTAGTGTGCTGCGACGCTCCAGCCGTGGCGGCATTCGTGAAAATCGTGGTCGCTTGCTGTTGCTGAGCCGGGGTGAGCGCCAGTCGGGTGGTCAGGGAGTCCACGCGATGCTGCACCATCATCTCCGGCGTGTGAGGACCGCCCGGCCTTTGGGCCAGCAGCAGGGAAGTCGCGACAGCGGAAGTCACCAGGAAGGCGGACAGTTTGGTTTTCATAGGCTCTTGGTACTATTTAACACCTTCCAGGGCCAAGCCGATGTTAAGAGTTTGTAAAGGCTGGAAGCTACACGTCCGGAAAGGAATTCACCCGATTCAGCCAGCCCTTCAGAAACTTGGCGAGGGGCGGCTTCTTTTGGGCCAAGTTCTGATAATAGTGGATGCGTCCCTGCTTGTACTTGCGGTAAACCTCATCTTGGTCAACCTTCTGTAGAGCCTGCACCGAAGCCGGACCAATCGCCCCATCCACCGTTAGAGCTTGGCCCATGCCCGCCAGAATGGTCTGGAGCAGCCGGGTGGCGTTTCCGCCCGCGTTAACGTAAAAATCGCAGACGATATTCGCCAGATTCTGCGACGCCGTATCGTCTCCGCCGGTCTTGTCCCAGTATAATGACCGGTAGATGACGCCCACCTGCGCGTCGCTAAGGGTCTTCAAATTGGCGAGCGTCGGGTCCAATCCCAAGAGGGTCTGAGCACAGCCCCGAAACGTCTGCAGCGTAATGCCTTTGTTGGTAGCCCCGCCCGGATCCGCCGGATCGTTCACAAACCCGCCTTCAAATTTCAACACCAGCGGAAGAAAGACCTCGAAATCAGCCACGGTGAATAGAAGTATATGGCAGAAAATCGATGGTGTCCATCGGCCGCGTTACTGGAGCTTCCCGCGCCCCGCCACTCGCCAGACGCACTCCACCAGGTCTGCCCGCAAGCCGTATACTTGCTCGTGCAGATTCATTGCGACACACACGTGATTCGGGATAATCCGCACCCGGTCGCCCACCGCGAACCCGCGCTCGGCGTTATGGACATCAATGAAACCGTGCTCCTCATTCATCTTGCCGAACACCGCCCGAGGCGCCTCAAGCACCTGGCCGAAGCTGACTTCCCCCGCCGCCGGCCGGTCCGACGAGAAAGTCTTGGATCCGCCATCAATGATGATTTGCCCCCGATGCGCCGTGGATACTACCGTCGCGACGATGGCCGCCGCGCAATCCTCCATGCCCACCGCACCACATTGAACGGTATTGCGGTCATTGAATATGTAGGTTCCGGGACGGATCTCATTCAGCCCCCGGATGCGGTGCGAATGAAATAACGTCGGCGTCGATCCCCCGCTGACAGTCCTGACTTCCAGGCCCGCTCGCCGGAGATCGTCCAGCATGGACTCCACGGTTTCCGAAAGCCGGTCCAGGGCTCGCAAGCCGTCCTCATCCAGCACCTTAATATGACCCGGGTAGAATGCGATGCCTTCGAATCGCAATCCTGGCAGACCATCCATCCCGCGCGCCAGCTCCACCAGGTCGGCGCCCGGCGCAACGCCGACTCTTCCCAGCCCCACATCGGCTTCAGCGAGTACGCCGACCTTCACCCGCGCCGTCTGGGCGGATTCGGAAAGCTGCCGTGCCGCGGCCATGCTGTCCAGCGCTACCGTCACCCCGGTTTTCCTGGCCACCTCCATCAACCGTCGCAGCTTGCCGTCGCCGATCACCGGGAACGCCACCAGCAGATCCGCCGGGTCGGCGTCCAGCATCACTTCCGCTTCCCCCACCTTGGCCACCGTCAGTCCGGCGGCGCCCAGTTCCAGTTGCTTGCGCGCCAGCGCTGGGATCTTATGAGTCTTGGTGTGGGGCCGCAATCTCAATTGATGCTCGCGGCCATAGTCCGCGAGGCGCGCCAGGTTGCGCTCCATGATGTCCAGATCGATCACCAGCGCGGGCGTCTCCAGTTCGGAGACATGCAGGCCCGTGCTCATGGCTTGAAGCGCAGCGCCAGCTTGGACCCCTGCAGGCGGTAGTGCAGCTCGAGTTCCTTGGACTTCACTTTGCCCTCAATCGGGAAATAGAGCAGGCCCGAGAGAGGATCGGTGATTTCCTTTTCGGGCAGTACCTTCTCTTTTAATACTCCCAGCAGCGGATTCTCCTTGGACTCGCCCTTTTCTACTTTTGCCTCCGCGGCTGTAGTGCCGGCCGCATTGCCCACCACGCCACCATTACCCGGACCTCGCTGCGGGCGTCCCATGGTCCCGGGGATCCCGCCCCAAGTGGGTCCATTAGGCTGGCCCATCGTTCCCCCGGAGGTGGCTTGGCCGGACCGGACCACCAGCGTGCTGTTGCCGGCGATCTGGCTGGGTGCGAACGGCTGGCTGCGCTGCCCCTCGTGCTCGGACGTCAACAGAAAATCATCGCGGCTCACTAGAATCGGTTTATCCGTCAGCGGCCGAACGGTTACGCGCAGCACCACGATCCCGCCGCCCAGATCCGAGCCCAGTTCTTTTAGAATCTGATCCTTATCCAGCAGCGTCGCTGTGATCTCCACTGTTTCGTTGGAGGTGCGTTCGATGGGCAGGGTCTTGTCCGCGGCCAGGGCCGCCCCGCAGATCGCCAGCGCCATCCAACCCGTCCGAAGTTGCATAAACCCTGCTCCCATGGGCATTATACGGCAGTGGAGGCTGCCTTCGGCTTGCGGATGTAAGACTCTTAGAACCGAACCTAAAGGAGTTTGGTACCAGAGCCGATCAGATACATGGTGTCGTTTATGAATCGTATTGCCC
>JAYTVY010000355.1:0-5020 GCA_043743755.1 Bryobacterales bacterium
TACCGCGGCCGCGGCAGCCATGGCCCATTTCGCGTAGGCGGGCATCTGGTTGGAGACGGTGCGGGGACGCGCCATTACGCGAACCTTGCCGGATCGCGCGGCTTCGAGCGAGTGGCGGCATCCCACGCAATGATTCACGTGGTCCTGCAGCAGCAGGGCTCGGGCGGGCGGCAGCGAGCCATCGATCGAAGCCGGAATGAGCGCCTGGAAATCGGCGCATTCGCGCAGCAGCTCCAGACCCTCCCTTTCGGCGCGCGCGGCGGGGAAGATGCGCTCGCGCACGCGGGCGGTGGCGCCCTCCAATGCGGCGGTTTCCACCGGCTCATTGCGGATTTCATCGATAATCTGGTCCAGCTTGTCCTTGTTCATGATCCTTCTCCCATGTACGAACGAATCTCTTTTTGCATGCGGGTGCGGGCGCGATGCAAGATAACGGCGACGTGCACCTGCGAAATGCCGAGCGCGCGGGCGATCTCGGGATTACTCTGGTCCTCCAAGAACCGCAGGGCGAATATCTCCGCCTCGCGTGTGTTGAGGGACGCCAGAGCCCGGCGCAGACAATCGCGCAGCTCGCGGCGGTCGGTTGGCGCGCTGCTGCCCTGCGGGGCAGTATCCAGCGGCACCTTGCCGGCTCCCGATCGCACCACATCCAGCGACACATTCACCGCGGCACGCCGCAGGTAGCTCTCCTGATTCTCCAGCGCGGCAGCTGAAGGGTCCCGGCGCAGAAGGCGCAGAAACACCGTTTGCAGCACGTCTTCGGCGTCGGCCGCGTTGCCGGTGATGCGATACGCGGTCCGGAATACGAGTCCGTGGTGGCTGTCGAAAATTCGCTCGAGATCGTCGGGTACCGTTTTAACGGGCTCCTCTCGGATGGCAAGTTGCAGAGGGCACCTCCTGTCAGTTCATACCTAAAGACAGGGGTTCGGGTTCATTATTACAGGGGGAGCGCGGAGAAATGCCGGAATGGCGACGCGGGCCCCCGCAGCTCGCGTCGCCTTCGCATGGGTGGTCGCCATCCACCCGTGCAAACCGGTCTGAATCCAGAGTAAAGGCGAGGGGTGCTTTTTCTGGGGACGAGAAAATGGAAAGTGTTGGAAGGATTGGAGATTGAGTTGCCAAATCGCTGTGATGGCGAAACCAAGGGGCCGATTGCTAATCCGCCCGCAGGTTGCTAACCTGCCCCACATGGTCAGGACGCTGGGAGTTTGGGTAGTTTTCTTGGTGGGCGCGGCTAGCGCGCAGAAGCCGAGGGCGCGCGACCTGGGGATTCCGTTTCATGGGACCACCGGAAGCCTGAACGCGATTACGGACGTGGCCAGGGTTACGGTGGGACACACCACCTTGATAGAAGGGCCGAATGTGCGCACGGGCGTCACGGCGATCTGGCCCCGGGGCACGCGGCAGAGCGGCGCATCGTTCGCGGGCTGGTTCGCGTTGAATGGGAACGGCGAGATGACCGGCACGGCCTGGATCGACGAATCGGGCTTTCTGGACAGCCCGGTGCTGATCACCAACACGCACAGCGTCGGCGTGGTCCGGGATGCGTTTATCCGGTATCAAGTGGAGCACAAGCTTTTCCCGGATACGAACCGAAGTGGAGACCTGTTCTGGTCCATGCCGGTGGTGGCTGAGACGTACGACGGGTTTCTCAACGATACGAACGGATTTCACGTGAAGCCGGAGCATGTCTTTCAAGCGCTGGACAAAGCGGCGGCGGGCGCGGTGGCCGAGGGCTCGGTGGGCGGCGGAACGGGCATGATCTGTTTTGGCTTCAAGGGAGGCATCGGCACTTCGTCGCGCGTCGCGGGAGCGTACACTGTGGGCGCGCTGGTTCAATGCAACTGCGGACGGCGCGACCAGCTTCGGATTGCGGGCATTCCGGTGGGCGAAGAGATCAAGAATGCGGCCGCCGCCGGGCTGGGACAGCCGGGTATTCAACAAGAGCGAGGCTCCATCATTATCGTGGTGGCCACGGACGCTCCGCTGCTTCCGCATCAGCTCAAGCGGCTCGCGAGGCGGGCTGCGCTGGGCTTGGCGCGCACCGGGGCCACCTCGTCAAACTCCTCCGGCGATCTGTTTCTGGCTTTCTCAACGGCGAATGCGGGCGTGGGGACCGGCGCCGGTGAAAAGACGGTCCGCATGCTGCCCAATGAAGCGCTGGACGCGATCTTCATCGCCACGGTGGACGCGGTGGAAGAGGCCATCACGAATGCCCTGGTGGCCGGGGAAACCATGACGGGCGTGGGACGCCACAAAGTCGAAGCGCTCCCGGTGGGGCGAGTGGTGGAAATCCTGAAAGAGCGAAAGGCGCTGAAGTAGCTTGCGAGCGCGGCTTCCAGAAATAAACACTCATGCGCTACTGCTTCGAGGTGTGGTCTTCCACCACTTCAATACGCATGTGATCCGGGCCCTCGATAAAAGCGAATTTCACCTTCCCCCCGGCAATGCTGCGCGGCTCATCGGTTACCTTGACGCCGTCCTTTTTCAAGCGCTCCAGCGTTTGCTCGAGATTATCCACGCTGAAGCCGATGTGGTCGGTGACGTGCCCCTGGGTCGATTCGAAATCGGTCCGGCCCCTCCACAAATCCGGCCACTGCTTCTGGGCGTATTCCCACGGAAAAATGATGATATTGACGTTGTCCATCGTCAAGGACGTGGAAGGGGCGATCTGGAATCCTCTATAGAGTCGCGGCTCGCGCGACGGCGGAGTGCGGCCTCGCCGGGCCAGCCCGAATTCCTTCACATACCATTCGCCGGCCGCGACGGGATCCTTGCTGAGCAAGTGAATGTGTCCGAAACGGTGATGCGTGGCCGTGTTCAGCTCAATCAGCTGGTGATCCGGACCGTCGACGTACGCATAGAAAAAGATGCCTTGCGCCGTGCCGCCGCCGATATCGCTGATGTCGGTGAGAGGCGTGGCGAACTGCGTGCCGCTGTCGAGATGCTTCGTATAGGTCTCTTGCATTTTCTCGGCGCCCCAGCCGATGTGCCAGACGGTGGACGTAATCTCGGATTTCGGCGGCGAGCTTACCTTGGTGAACAAGAGCCACGATTTTTGCGCCCAGACGGCATCCATCAACCCGGCAAAGCTGGCTCTCTCGCAATCGAATTTACTGGTGTAGAAGTCGATGGCGGCTTTGGGATCGGTGGAATTCAGATGGACGTGATGGAAGTGGGCGCGCGGCGCCGGCGTCTCTTGCGAAAAGAGCGCCAGCGCACCCGCGAACGCCGCGAGTATGGCAAACTGGCCAGGACGTGTCATATGCATCAGGGTCATTGTACGTCCTCGCTATCGGCCTGAGTCTCGCGGCCGGTCAGGACGGCGCCGCGCTCTATAAAGCACGCTGCGCGGCTTGCCATGAGATTTCCGGGCAGACGCGGGCCCCCGGGCTGGCCGCCTTGCGGCGGATGTCGCCGGAGAACGTAGTGCGCGCGCTGGACTCCGGGCTGATGAAGGAGCAAGGCGCTGCACTGAGCGCCGCCGAGAAGCGGATGGTCGCCGAGTTCGTTGCCGGCAATAAAGCTGGAGGGGCCCAGGCGAGTCTGTGCCCCGGCGCCCCAGCGGACTTCACCCTTACCGGCGCGAATTGGAATGGCTGGGGCTCGGATCTAGCCAATACGCGCTTTCAGCCCGCGGACCGGGCCGGGCTCACCGCCGCCCAGACGCCCAGGCTGAAACTGAAATGGTCATTCGCCTTTCCAGATACTTTCGTGGCGTATGGGCAGCCCACCATTGTGGGCGGACGCGTTTTTGTTCCCAGTGCGAACCGTCAAGTTTATGCGCTGAATGCGAGCACCGGGTGCCAGTACTGGACCTTCGAAGCGCAGGCGCCCGTTCGGACTGCGATCGCCATCGCGGCCGTGACGGGCGAGAGAAAGCGCAACGTTGCATTTTTCGGGGATCAGCGCGGAAACGTATACGCCCTGGATGCCGCGAGTGGAGAACTGCTGTGGAAGGTGCGCGTCGACGATCATCCGCACGCCAAGATTGTTGGGGCGCTGGAATATTACGAAGGGCGCCTGTTTGTTCCCGTCACCGCGGCCGAAGAAGGCCCGGCCATGAATCCGAAGTACGAGTGTTGCTCGGCCCGCGGCGCGCTGGTGGCGCTGGACGCCGCATCCGGGAAACAGATCTGGAAAACGTACACCATCGCCCAGGAGCCGCGTCCGGTGAGCAAGAGCTCGGCGGGAGTGCAAATGTGGGGGCCGTCGGGAGCCAGCATCTGGTCCGCGCCGACTATCGACGTGGAGCGCAATGTGATCTACGCCGGCACGGGCGATAATTTCTCGCCTCCCGCCACCCAGACCAGTGACGCCGTGCTCGCGTTTGACATGCGGACGGGCAAGATCTTGTGGACCAGACAACTCACCGCGGCGGACGTATTTAACATGGCCTGCGTGGGTCCCTCGAAGGCGAGCTGCCCGGAGCAAGCGGGTCCGGACGTCGATATCGGCGCATCGCCGATCCTGGTGAAGCTCGCCAGTGGGAAGCAGGTGTTGCTGGTGAGCCAGAAATCGGGTGTCGCGCACGCTCTGGATCCGGATAAGAACGGTGAGATCCTGTGGCAAACGCGTGTAGGCCGGGGCGGAGCGCTCGGCGGTATCCAGTGGGGCTCGGCGTCGGACGGCGAGAACATGTATGTGGCGGTTTCGGACATCGCATTCACGCAGGCTGAAATCGGGACCGGCAAGAAGCTGGTGGTGGATCCCAAGGTGGGCGGCGGTCTGTTCGCGCTGAATGCCGCGACCGGGGAAAAGGTGTGGGCCGCCGCACCGCCGGCCTGCGGGGATCGGCCATTTTGCAGCCCAGCGCAGTCGGCTGCCGTCTCGGCGATTCCAGGAGTGGTTTTTTCCGGGTCGCTGGACGGCCATCTGCGAGGCTACTCGGCGCGTGACGGCAAAGTGATCTGGGACTTCGATACGGCGCGTGACTTCGTCACGGTTAACGGCACGACGGCGAAAGGCGGCTCGATGGATGGACCGGGTCCGGTGATCGCCGGGGGCATGCTGTATGTCA
>JAYTVY010000356.1:0-7221 GCA_043743755.1 Bryobacterales bacterium
CCCGCGCCGCCGCTGCCAGTTCCCGTGCCAACGCCCCCTGCCCCGGTCCCCGGTCCGCGCACGTTCGAAGCGCCCTGGGTCGGGGCCGCTCCCTGCCGCGGGGTTTCGGTGACGGAGATCTTGGGCGGGACTGGCAGCACGATCCTTGGTTTGGGCGCGACCACAGGCGTCGCTTCGCTCTTGATGTTCTTGGGCGAGGACGCGCCCTCTTTCGCCTTCGGCTTTTGCTTCGACGCGTTAGTCTGGACTGGCGGGGGAGGCGGCGGAGGCGGCTTGACCTCGGTCAGATCGAACACTTCGAGCGCCTGCTCCGGATGGGCAAGATCAACGGTCCCCGACAAATGGAGCAGTGCGAACGCCAGCCCGACGTGGATCGCGATCACCGCCGCGATCGCCCCGCTCTTGTCGCGGCTATTAAGGTCGGTCCGGTACATCGCAGCCCATCAACGCCGTGATCGCGCGTGCGGTTGCTATGGCGCCGTCAGTCACTTGCGAACGTGAATGATCCCGATCCGGTCGGCATAGAGGCGCCGCCAGCGGGGCGAGGCGTCGAGCGCTTTGATCAGGGCCGCATTGCCCGGCGGCAGCATCGTCCAGCGGATATCATAGCGGTCGACCGCGCGGTTGAATCGCGCGATGTCGCCCTGCGTGATCTGGTTATAGTCGGTGAAGAACGCATCCCCGTACATGTCGGCGCGGCCGTCGATGTAAGGCCTAATCCCGGCGAGGATCAGCGGCCCGCCAAAGGTATAGCCGTTGAGCACCGGCTGCGAGCGCAGCTCCGGCGGCACCGCGGCGATCAGGTGGCGGGGATTGGCGGCGTTCTCAATCGGCGTAATCGGCAACGCCAGGCGCAGCGCCAAGAACGGGATCGCCGCCAGCCCGAGTAATGCAAAGCCGGATTTGGCTACGGACTTGCCACCGAGCAAAGGTGGCAGCACCGCCGCGGCGACGATGATAAACCACGCCTGATGTCGAATTTGGGAGAAGGCCATCGCCAGCAGCACCAGCACTATGTGTTCGCCGGTCAGCTCCAGCATCTCGCCCGCAAGTCCGGGCCGGTTCAACACGAGTCCTCTCGGAGACAAGCGAGGAAGGCCCGCGCTTCATCCCCTTCCGCGCGCAAAAATTCCTGGGGACTTGCCAGCACATCCAGTTTGCCATGATCCAGCAGCGCGATGCGGCTGCCTACGCGAATGGCCTCGCGGACATCGTGGGTGACGAAGAGCGACGTCTTGCCCAGCGTGCGGCGCAGCGCAAGGAATTGATCCTGCACTTCGCGGCGCGTGACGGGATCGAGCGCGCCGAATGGTTCATCGAAAAGCAATAGTCCGGGGTCGGCCGCCAGCGCTCGGGCAACGCCGGCGCGCTGGCGCTGTCCGCCGGAGAGCTGACGCGGATAGCGCCCAGTAAATTCGGCCGGCGGGAGGCCCACTTGCGCCAGCAACTCCGCGATGCGCGCCGCGATGCGCCGCGGCTCCCAGCCTTCCAGTTGCGGCACCAGTCCTACATTGCGCGCAACCGTGAAATGCGGGAACAATCCGACTTCCTGGATCACGTAGCCGATTCCGCGGCGCAAACGGATCAGATCCCACTCGACGGTCGGCTTGCCATCCACCAGCACCTGGCCGCCGGAAGGGAAAAGCAGCCCGTTGACCATCTTGAGCGCGGTGGTTTTGCCCGATCCGCTGCGGCCCAGCAGCACCAGCGTCTCGCCGTGCTCTACGCCGAAGCTCAGCTTATCAAGAATCAGTTTTCCGCCGGCGCGGTATGAGACCTCGCGAAACTCCACCGCAAACTGGGCGGGCATTATACGGCGCGCCAGAGGCTCTCAACAAAGGGCCACTCGCTATCAACCCACTGCGCGGCCACGGTGAATCCACTGGCCGCGGCCATCGACTCCATTTCGGCAAGCTCGTACTTGTGTGAGGACTCGGTCCAGATGGATTCGCCGAGTTCGAAGGTCACTGAGCAGCCGGCGCCGGGAATCTCGACTGTTTGCGGGACCATCGAGCGCAGGTGCATCTCAATGCGCCGGTGAGCGGCGTCATAACGCGCCTCATGCGCAAAGGAGCGCAGGTCGAAGTTCGCACGCAGCTCACGATTGACGCGGGCGAGCAAGTTGAGATTGAACGCGGCGGTGACGCCCGTGGGATCGTCATAGGCGAGCAGCATGGTGTCAGGGTCTTTGACAAGGTCCGCGCCTAGCAGCAGTGAATCGCCGGGCTGAAGCTGGCGGCGGATTCCGCGGAGACATTCGAGTCCGGGACCGCGCTCAAAGTTACCGATGCTGCTGCCCAGGAATAATACCAGCAAGCCTTCCCCAGTTCGCTGCGCGGCTGCTTCACGGAGGCCCTCCAGGTAGGAAGCCTGGAGCGGACACACCAACGCGAATGCAGCGAGTTCTTTCTCACAGCGGGCCAGCGCGGCCGGCGAGACATCGATGGGGTGATAGGCAACCACGCGCGAGGCCAGCGCCTCCAGCACGGGACGCGTCTTCGATCCCGATCCGCTTCCGAGTTCCGCCACTCGCACGCAATGCGGCAGGCCGGACGAGAGCTCGACGGCATGCGATTCCAGAAGGCGGACGTCGGCGCGCGTCAGCCCGTACTCGGGCAGGCACGTGATGGCGTCAAAAAGGGCGCTGCCCAGGTCGTCATAAAGATACTGGGAGTGCAGCTCCTTCTGGCCGCTTTTGGTGAGACCTGCGCGCACCGACGCGGCAAAGCCGGCGGAGTCAGTTTTCGACGACACGGAAGGTTGCGTACACATAGGGATAGTTGGGGCGGAACCAGTTGCGATAGGAGCGCCGCAGGAAGCAAGCGGCGGTGCGGGGCGAGGCGCCCTTCAAAACGAAGTGTTGTCCGTCGAAAAAGTTTTGCGAATAGCCGGGGTAGGAAGGGAAGGGCTGGAAGCCTTCAAAAGGCGCGAAGGGCGTGGAGGTCCACTCCCAGCCATTGCCCACCAGTTGCGCGACGCCGAAAACACTGTCGCCGGCGGGGTTTGCGGTTACGGGAGCGGGATCCCAGTGGTGGAAATCGAAGTTGCCGTGGAGCGGGGATGGGAGGGCGGCGCCCCAGGGATAGGGCGCTGTATTATGGTCCTCTCCGGCGTACCCCGCGCGGTGGAATTGCGCCTCGGAGGGCAGCGATTTTCCGGCCCATTTTGCAAAGGCGGAGGCTTCGTCGTGAGTTACATATACCGGCCAATCCAGCGGCAGCGGAATCTCGGCGAACATGCCGCGATAGAACCATCCGGCATCCCGCCGCACCCAGAAATGCGGCGCGTGCGCGCCTGCCCGGACGAACTCGAGGTACTGGCCATTGGTCACTTTGTATTTGGCGATGCGGAAGGAATCCACCTCCACGTGGTGACGATTGAACTCGTTGTCCCAACCGAAGCGATCCGGCGATTGTCCTAGAATGGTGGGCCCCGCGGGGATCGAGATCATTGCGGGAACTGGGATGGGCGCGGGAGTCAGCTGAATGTCAGAGGGCGCGAGCTTCGCATCGTAAGGCAGGTTGTGGAACAGGTACGCGAGCGTTTCGGCATGCATCAGCCGGTGTTCAAGGGCGATGTGCAGAATCTCTTCGGGGGCCTGATCGAGTACACGGTCAAGCGTCTGGCGCGTCAGGCGATTGTATTCCCGGACCTGGGTTTGAGTAGGCCAATCGGAGGGCTGGTCGGCGGCGGCTTGTCCTGGCGGCGGATCAATTCCAAACTCGAACAGCTTGTCAAACTCGGGGTGGAATGAGGGGAGTCCAAGTGCGCTGCGGCCGATCTGGTTCCAGTCGAAGGCTTCCAGATGGCCCAGATAGAAGATGAGGCGGTGGCGTTCGGGGACCGGGCGCTGGTAGAGCGCGGATGGCTGCAGCAGGCTGAAGAGGGCGTCACTGCGGGCGCGCGCGTTGTGCACGGCCTCAATCAGGGATGAGGATACAAGTGTCGTGCCGGGCATGCGGCCTCCTCCGCCCTTTCAGGCTAGCATTGCGGAGGAGGCGCCTGCGTTACTTCGTGCCGGTGGTAGCGGCCGGGTCGCCGGGCCACGTGGAACGGTTGCGAGTAGTCTTCCAGACGTGATCGCCCCACCATGCATCCTGCGGCGACGAACCGGGCGCTGCCGCCAGGGCTCCGGACTGCGGTTCCTGACGCGCGGCGAGAGCTTCCCGGGTAGCCGGGATGGCCTTGGCCGCCATTTCAAAGCTGGCGGTGCCCACGCTGCCGCTCGCGTCCTTGAAACGAATGCTGTAGATCTGAGGTCCGCCGTGCGTGAAGAGCCGGGGCACCGGAATGTGTCCCAGAACGTGATAGTAGCGCCCCCGCGAGGCCACATCGGTACCTGTAATGGAGGCATAGGGCAGGCGGAACACGGACTTGCCGTATTGGAACCGCAGTTCCTTGCCGTCTTCAAAGCTCAGCGAGCCGATGGCGTTGAGTGGAACACCCTTGGCGGTGCCGCCGACATACTCGGCTTCCGTGCTGGTGGCCGAACGGAGCGGCAGGGCAGCCATTGCGAGCAGGGCCGCGAGCGGGAGGATGGATCGAATGGAGGACATGTGGTACTTCTCCTTACTGAGGTCTATCGGCAATCGCTGGTTCGTTCTTTAGGCGTAATATGGGGTCAATGAAACCGACGTTCTTCGCCACTCCGGCAGCGCTGCGGGACTGGCTGGAGAGGCAGCATGACAAGAAGCTTGAACTGTGGGTGGGGTTCCATAAGAAAGGTTCGGGGAAACCGAGCATTACGTGGCCGGAATCAGTGGATGAAGCTTTGTGTTTTGGCTGGATCGACGGCGTGCGGAAACGCGTCGACGATAGCAGTTATGCGATCCGATTTACGCCCCGGAAACGGGGCAGTATATGGAGTTCGGTAAACGTGAAGCGGGTGGAAGAACTGACCGGGCTGGAGCGCATGCGGCCGGAGGGGATCAGGGCGTTCGAGGATCGCAAGGAAGGCAAGTCGGGGATCTATTCGTATGAGCAAAAAACGGACGCGAGGCTCGCGGAGGAGGATGAGGAGCGGTTTCGGGCTAATCGGAAAGCTTGGGACTTTTTTCAGGCTCAGGCGCCATCGTATCGGAAACTGACGATTTGGCGAGTGATCAGCGCTAAGAAGGATGAGACGCTGATTGGGGAGTCGGCGCGGGGGCGGAGGGTGTGACAATGGGACGAATATGTCGGTATATAACGAACGGCGCGAAGAACTGGAAAAGCATGAGTTCATGATGGGGATGGAGCGCGGCCGGCTGGCTGTGACGCTGGATCTGCTGACGGACGCCCTGGTGCTGGTGGGGCAGCACGGGGTGTATTGCCAGAGTTCAAGGCAGGCGGGGAAGCCGGCGATGGATATTCAGATGATTTCGAAGTGTTTGGTGGATGCGAAGGAGCTGGTGGCGGATGTGATGGGGAGGTTGCGGGCGAAGTAGCGCCGGCCGGGGGGCCGGCTGCGGGCCGGGGGGCCCGCCGTACATCCTTTTCAACCTTATCAACTTAATTTGGTTATCGGACGGGGGTGCCGTAGGGGACGAGAGTCCTAACGCGCTGCGAGGGATCGGCGCGGGTGATTTTCCAGCCGGGGGGGAGCTTTTCGAGGTACATGAGCTGGGTTTCATTACGGTCCTGGTAGACGTACTCGACGCGGAGTTTGGCTTCGCGCGTGGTGGCGGGCTCGGCGGCTGTGACGGCTACGCCTTTCAGGGTGGCGTTGGTATCGATGAGGTATTGGCGGAAAGCGGTGGGAGACTCGGCGATGGATTGCTTGAGCGAGGCTTCCATGGGGCCGCTGTAAGCCGCGAGGTAGCGGGGGATGTCGCCTTTCTTGGCGGCATCGAGCATTTCGTAGATGGCATCTTCCGGGGAGTTGTCGGCTTGAGGTTTTTTGCGGGTGAGTGTGAAGCCGAGGGCGGCGGCCAGGATCACCACGGTGATTATCGGAGCCAAGCGCTTCTTGTTCACTTCTCGCCCCGGCGGACGATGGTGAGATCCAAGTTTCCCTTGTTATCGACGATCAGCTTTTTGATCCTGGGAAGAATCGCCTCCATGGTTTCGAGATAGAGCTGCTCGCCATTTACCTGGGTGGCCTTGGTGTATTCGGCGGCGACCTGCGTGAAGCGGGCGGCATCGCCTTGCGCTTCGTCGATCTTGCGCTGGCGGTAGCCTTGCGCGGATTCGAGCAACTGCTGGGCTTCGCCGCGGGCGCGGGGAATGACGTCATTGGCGAAGCCTTGGGCTTCATTCACGATGCGCGAGGAATCGGCGCGGGCGCTGGCGACATCGCGGAATGCGTCGGCGGCTTCCGGCGGCGGGGTGACGCTTTCAATGTTGATGGTGGAAAGCAGCACGCCGGCGCGATAGTCATCCAGAACGCGCTGCGCGGAGGAGCGGACTTCGTCTTGAATGGCGGCCTTGCCGCTGGTGAGGATGGTGTCGACGGTTTGGCGCGCGATTCTGGCGGCCAGCGCGGATTCGACGGCAGAGGAAACCACTTGCGCGATGTCGCCGGTGCGGAACAGGTAATCTACCGGGGAGCCGACCGAGTATTGCACGACGACGCGCAAGTTGAGCAGGTTCTGATCGCCGGTGAGGAACTGCGAGCGCAGGGGCTGAGAGCGTCCGACCACGGTATCGGCCGAATCGCCGCCGACGACGAGGCGCTGGAGTTGCTGTACCTTCAAGCGGGTCACACGGTCAATAGGCCAGGGCAGGGAAATGTGGATCCCGGGCAGGACGCGAGGGTCGACCACCGCGCCGAAGCGCGTCAACACGGCCTGCTGCTGAGTATTGACCAGGTACACGCCGGTGAGGAGCCACAGGCCGAAGGCGGCCGCCATCCACTGGCGGAATCGCGAGCGCGTTCGGGGCGGGGCGGCCTCGCCGGGCGTCGCCGGTGTGAGCAGCGCTTGCATTATTTGGCGCCGGCCTCGCCTCGCATCATGATGCGCAGCAGCTCGGAATCTGAGCTGAGAATCGCGGTGGTTTTGTCGTCGAAGATTTTCCGGTAGGATTCGAGCGTGCGCAACAGCTTGTAGAAGCGCGGGTTTTTGGAGTAGGCCGCGCCATAGGTTCGGGTGGCCTGGGCGTCGCCTTCGCCTTTGATCTTTTCGGCCTCTTTGTAGGCGGCGGAGAGGGTTTGCTCTTTCTGGCGGTCGGCATCGGCGCGGATGCGAAGAGCTTGCTCTTCGCCTTCGGCGCGGTACTGGCGGGCGATGCGTTCGCGCTCAG